>JAIMAA010000031.1 GCA_023512225.1 Candidatus Bathyarchaeota archaeon | reverse complement strand
TCCTTCCTTCTATACCATCAAAGGCGCCACCTCTTGCAAGCTAAAATTATTGATATTACCAGAAATAAAAACTACGAAAACTATCTTTACAGATGTCTGGCACCAATGCCGTTCAGAAAATACAAGTCAAGAAACGAATACTTGGAGAAAGCAATTGACAAGGGATTTCATAAGAAACTCCTGATTTTCAACAATGAAGTAGTTGGGCAGATAGAATATGCGCCTCCAGAAGCATCTGGTTATCCAATAATAGGCGATAACATAATAGTGTTGAATTGCATTTGGGTTCTGAGAAAAGCGAAAGGACACGCTTTTGGAAAAATCCTGTTAGAAGACATGATAAAAAGCGAAATAGGCACCGTAGGCTTCGTCACCATAGGCTTAGAAAATCATTGGAGCCCTTGGTTTATGAAGTGGCAAATGGAAAAGCTTGGCTTCAGACCAGTCAATTCAATTAAGGTTTCACACAGACTAAAGCGTAAGAAACAAGGTTTCGGCATATATCTCATGTGGATGCCAATGAAAGAAAAAGTAAACTTTCCTGCATGGGATAAACAGAAGATTCTGGAAGGAATAACTTTTTGTTTTGCACATCCACTTTATCGTCCGCAAACGTTTAAAGAAAACGTGTTTGAAGAAAAAGGCATGTTTTAGAAAGCGTAAGTTAGTCTAAAAATCGTTTACGTTAAAGGAAAACCATATAAATCGCCATGTAGCTGTTCAATTGCACAGTTGGAGAGAGTACAAATTGCCAAAATGGGGATACTCCATAACAGCAGAAGCATTAGACCCCGAAAAAACCGTTAAAGCAAGCGGGCGAGAAGTTAGAGTATCCCATAAATCAGCCCGCGAAGTCTGCAGAACAATCAAAGGAATGATGCTCACAAAAGCAAAACAATACCTCAAGGATGTCATAGCCAAAAAACAAGCAGTCCCCTTCAGAAGATTCAAGAAAAAAGCGGGTCACCGTCACGGGCTAACAAAAACCTACGCAGGCAAATACCCAGTAAAAACAGCAAAATACGTGCTGAAAATACTTGAAGGCGCAGAGGCAAACGCTGAATACAAAGGTTTAGACACTGACAGACTACGCATAATCCATGCGTCTGCATTTCCAGGAATTAAAGTTAAGCGGTACATGCCACGTGCTTCTGGAAGAGCAACGCCAGACTTTGAAACTCTATGCCACATTGAAATAGCTTTAGAAGAGCAGCCAGAAACAGGAGTAGAAACGTAATATGGCAGTCGTTAAACATTTTGTAACAGAATCCATAAAGAAAACGGAAATCGACGAGTTTTTGCAAAAAAAACTTGAAAGAGCCGGATACGGCGGAGTAACAATCTCAAAAACCCCGCTTGGAACACACGTAGTAATTTATGTAATGCGTCCCGGGCTAGTCATAGGACGCGGCGGAGAAACAATAAGGGAACTTGCGGCAATTTTGGAAGAAAAATTCAAAATTTCGAACCCACAAATTTCTGTTTCTGAAATTGAAATTCCAGAATTAAACGCTTATGTTGTCGCCTCACGTGTGGCTTCCGCCCTACAAAGAGGCGTGCATTTTAGACGTGCCGGCTTCTGGGCTTTAAACCAAGTCATGGATGCCGGAGCCTTAGGCGCGGAAATAATCATAAGCGGAAAATTAAGAACTGAAAGAGCGAGATTTGAGAAATTCCGAATCGGATACTTGCCTAAGACTGGAGACGCCGCGCTAAAATACATGCGAAAAGCCGAGGTTCATGTTCAGCTGAAACCCGGCATATTTGGTGTGAGAGTAAGAATCATGCCACCCGACGCTAAGTTTCCAGACAAAATCCAAATAGTGGAGGAGGCCCCTACACCAACTGAAGAAGAGATTCCTGAGGAGACTATGGAAGTTGCAGCTGAAGAAAAGCAACAAGAGCCATTAGAAGCTGCTGAGGAAGAAAACAAAGAAGAAGCAAGTGAAGAGAAGGAGGAAACAACGTAAAATGCCAATACTGCGGGTCAAAGAGATACGGGACATGCCAAGCGACCAAAGAATGGAAAAACTTGACGAGCTCAAAACAGAGCTCGTCCGACTAAAAACGATGGTTAAAGCAGGCGGCACAATAGAAAACCCCGCAAGAATCCGAGAATTGCGCAGGACAATCGCCCGGATACTAACAGTAGAAAACGAACAAAAACTCGGACTTAACAAAGAGAAGAAAGAGGAGAAAAAGAAGAAATGAAAGTGACGCCTGACATAATCCGCTGCGAGTTTATAGGAAACGAAGCCAAAGTTACCAAAAGTATGCATCCTGGCTATTTGGGAATTTCTGGAAAAATAGTAGACGAAACACGCAACACCTTCACGATTTTACATAAAGGCGAAAAGAAAAAAGTCATTAAAAACATGGCGGTTTTCCACTTTAAATTTCCAGATGGCACAATCGTGGAGATTGACGGAAAGATTCTCACTGGAAGACCTGAAGACCGCCTTAAACGGCATGTAAGGAGGCTGTGGTAATGTCGCTTGCCTTTAAAAAGCCTAAGAAGACATGCACGGATAGAAATTGTCCTTTTCATGGCGAACTCCCTGTTAGAGGTCGCGTGTTAGACGGTGTTGTCGTTAGCGCAAAAATGGATAAAACCGTCGTAGTTAAACGTGAATATCTCCATCTCATTCCCAAGTTTCTGAGATATGAACGAAGGCATAGTCGCATTCCATCTCACGCTCCGCCATGCATTGATGTAAAAGAAGGTGACCGAGTAGTAATAGCTGAATGCCGTCCCATAAGCAAAACTGTCTCATTTGTTGTTGTTGAAAAAATGGAGGAGAAATAAAAATGGCGGCGAAAGCAAAGCAAAGAGCATTAATCGCTAAAGGAATGCTTGGGCATGGTCCAAAAATCTCTCGGGGACTACAACCGCCTGCAATATTAAGATGTGCCGACAACAGTGGAGCCAGAGATCTGCGGCTGGTCCAGGTAATGGGTTATAAGGGACGGTTGCGGCGTTACCCGTCCGCAGCAGTTGGCGACAAAATAACAGTGTCTGTTAGACATGGAACGCCAGACATGAGAAAGAAAATCTTTCAAGCAGTCATTGTTAGACAAAGAAAGCCGTACAGAAGAGCTGACGGCATTTGGGTTCAATTCGAAGACAACGCGGCAGTAATAATAACACCCGACGGAGAAATGAAAGGCTCCGAAATTCGTGGTCCAGTGGCAAAAGAGGCGGCGGAAAGGTGGCCGAGGATAGCGAGCGCCGCCAGCATCATAGTGTAGGAGGAAGGATATGCAAGCAATGAAACCAGTAACAAAACCGACAAAACAAAGAAAAATGATGTATCAAGCTCCAGACCATGTACGCTACAAACTTCTCGCTGCGCCCTTATCGCCAGAATTACAAGCCTCACGCAGAGTGAAAACCCTGCCAGTTAGAAGTGGCGACACTGTCCGCATAGTGCGTGGAGACCACAAAGGTTTCGAAGGAAAAATAACCAGTGTAGATCGGAAAAAATATAGAATTTACGTTGAAGGCTTGACGAGAGAAAAAGTTGATGGAACCACAATCTTCGTTCCCATACATCCTTCCAAGGTCATGATTACAAACTTAAATCTTGATGATAAGTGGCGAAAGAAAATTTTGGAAAGAAAAAGAGGAATCCGCGAGAAAATTGAAGAAGTCGCAGAGAGGCCTCCCAAAGCGGTCAAAAAAGTAAAGGAAGAGGTCGTTGAAGAAAAACTGCCAGAAAAGAAGCCGAGAAAAAGAAAGAAAAAAGTAACAGAGAAACCAGAAGAGGAAAAAGCCGAAGAAAAAGCGGAAGAATCCAAGAAAAAGGAAAAGCCAAAAGCAAAGAAACCAAGAGCCAAATGCAAAGCAACAGAAAAAACGGAAGGAGGAAAATAACTTGGGAAGAAAAGGAGGCTCAACAGGGCTAAAACGCAAGCCAGCGCCAGGATTTTGGCCAATCCATAAAAAGGAAAAGGTGTGGGTTGTAAAGCCTTCGTCTGGACCGCATTCACTCGACAGATGTGTGCCTTTGGCTGTTATTCTCCGTGACATTCTAGGATTCGCTGAGACTAGGAAAGAAGCCAAAACAATAGTTTCCCAGGGAAAAATGCTTGTAGATGGGAAAATTAGGCGAGAAGACGATTTTCCAGCAGGTTTGATGGATGTTATTTCTTTGCCGGACGCTGATAAACACTTTCGTGTTTTACCTTCTAGAAAAGGTTTGATTCTTCACTCAATCAGTAAAGATGAAGCAAGCTTCAAGCTATGCAGGATAGAAAACAAGACGATTGTTAAGAATGGACATGTGCAAATTAATCTTCATGATGGCTCAAATGTTCTTGTTAAGGTTGCTGACCCTAAAAACCCACAGGAAGATGTTTACGGAACCTTTGATACTCTAAAGATAGGTTTTCCAGAAAGACAGATTCTTGAGCATATAAAACTGAAAGAAAATGTTCTCGCCATGATAACCGGCGGAAAAAATGTTGGAAAATACGGTAAGATAGTTGAAATCGAAAAAGTGAAAGGTAAAAAACGTAAAAACGCTCTCGTAATAATCGAAGATGAGAAAGGCAATCGGTATCAGACAATTTTGGATTTCGTCTTTGCAATAGGCGATGCTCACCCGCTAATATCGTTACCGGAGGCAGTTTAAGATTGTCTGAAGATGAAATTCGCAAAGCATGGGATGAGCATCCTTCTCTTAAACCGAAAATAGAGAAAGTTGTCGTTAACATTGGTGTCGGAAAGTCTGGTGAGCCGCTGGAAAAAGCAACGAAGGTTCTTAAAGAATTAACAGGTCAGAATCCTTGTAAAAGAAAAGCCAAGAAAACTGTAAGGGACTTTGGCATTCGAAAAGGAGAACCCATAGCATGCATCGTGACCCTTAGAAAACAAAGAGCAATAGAATTTTTGAAGAAAGTTTTACCCGTAATCGACAACAAACTCTCCAAAGGATGCTTTGACCGGTATGGCAACTTTTCCTTCGGCATAAAAGAACACATCGAAATTCCAGGCGTAAAATATGACCCAGACATAGGTATATATGGCATGGACATTTGTGTTTCTCTCATTCGCCCTGGGTATCGCGTCAAAAACCGACGCAGAGGAAAAGCGAAAATCGGCTTAAAACACATTTTAAAACCAGAAGAGGCCATGATGTTTGTTAAAGAAACTTTAGGAGTTGAAATCGTCTAGGTGAGGAAATTAGATGGGTAAGCAGAGACCAAAGAAAGAAAGAAAATATGGTAAAGGAGCAAGACCTTGCAGCAGATGCGGATCTTATGGACCGGTTATTCGACGTTACAATTTATATTTATGTCGGCATTGTTTTAGAGAAGTAGCCAAAAAACTTGGTTTCAAAAAATATGAGTGATGAGGAAAAATACGATGGACACAGTGGCAAACGGTTTGATAACAATCATAAACAATGAGATGCGCAACAAGCGCGAATGTGTAATTAGTCCAGCGTCTAAACTTCTGGGTCGAGTTTTGAGGATTATACAGTTAAATGGTTACATTGGAGAATTCGAATTTATAGACGACGGCCGCGCTGGAAAGTTCAAAGTTCAGCTTCTGGGAAGAATAAACAAGTGCGGCGCTATCAGACCACGTTTCTCTGTTAAAGTGGACGAATTTGAAGAATGGGAGAAAAAGTTCCTTCCTTCCCGAGGAGTTGGCGTATTGATAGTGTCAACACCGAAAGGTGTTCTTTCTCATACAGAAGCAAAAGAAAAACGCATGGGAGGCAAACTAATAGCTTTCGTGTATTAGAAAGGTGTCTTTAAATGCGGATGGTAGAAGTCTCAAGAACTGTTCAAATTCCGGATGATGTAGAGGCTATAGTGGAAGGTAGGAAAATCACGCTTAAGGGCGCAAAAGGAACATTAACTTGTGACTTTTCACATGCGCCAATATCGATTGAACTTGATGGCAAAACCATCCGCGTTTGGGCTAAATGGCCACGCAAAAAAGAAGCAGCCATGGTAGGCACCGTTTACTCACATATCCAAAACATGATAACAGGAGTTAGAAAAGGCTTCACATACAAACTCAAAATAGTTTTCTCGCACTTTCCAATATCAGTCAAGGTTCAAGGGAAAACCGTTCTGATCGAGAATTTCACTGGAGAACGAGGCTCGAGAAAAGTCAAAATCATTGGCGACGTTCAAGTTAAGGTTCAAAGCGAAGACATAATTGTTCAAGGCATAAACCTTGAAGACGTAAGCCAAACAGCAGCAAACATAGAACAAGCAACTAAGGTGAAAAGGAAAGACCCAAGGGTTTTCTTAGATGGCATATACGTGTATGAACGAAGCGAGGGAATGTAAAAATGGCGGCGACTGAAAAAACGTTGAAACTTAGAGAACGTATAAAAAAGAAGAAACCCGCCTTTGTGAGACAAGAAAGTTGGCGGTACATACGCTTAAAGGAAAACTGGCGCAAGCCAAAAGGCATTGACAACAAAATGCGGAAAAAAGTCAAAGGATGGCCAGCGACTGTGAGTGTTGGATATAGAGGACCAAAAGCTGCGCGGGGGCTTCATCCTTCTGGCTACAAGGAAGTCTTAGTTTACAATACCGCAGACCTTAAAGAAATCGACCCCAAAACTCAAGCCATTAGAATCGCACATACTGTGGGTAAAAGAAAACGCGCAAGGATTCTTGTGGAAGCAAGAAAGAAGAAGATAACAATTTTGAACCTTAAAGAAGCCAAAGAAGAAGTTAAAGAAGAAAAAGTGACAGAAGAAACGGAAGAAATGGAAAAAGAGGAGGCTCTTGAGGAAGAGAAAGAAGCTGAAGAAAAGGAAAAAGCTGAGAAGCTGAAACGCAAGCGAGAAAAAAAGCGTAAAAGCAAAAGGACGGTAGAAAAGCAATGAGCCTCAAAAGTCAACGACGTCTAGCTGCTCAAATACTGAAAATTGGACAAAACCGCGTCTGGATAGACCCAGAAAGGATAGATGATGTAGAAGCCGCAATAACACGCGAAGAAATTCGAAAATTAGTCCACGAAGGAGTTATCCAGCCTCTTCCTGAAAAAGGTGTAAGCCGCGCAAGAGCACGAATTCTACATGAAAAGAAAAAGAAAGGACGCCGCCGTGGACCAGGCAGCATGACAGGCTCGGCGCACGCCAAAATCTCTAGAAAAGAAGCTTGGATGAGTAAGATTAGGGCTTTGAGAAAAAGGCTCCGTGGATTGAAGGAGAAAAAGGTCATCACTGAGAACACCTATCGGAAACTCTACAAAATGGCAAGCAGTGGAAGTTTTGAGTCGGTTGCTGATTTAGAACGCTATCTAAAAGCGCAGGAACTTTGGAGGAAACGTTAATGGCTAAAAACTCACGCTATTGCGTTCCATTTAGACGGAGAAGAGAAGGAAAAACAGAATACAAGACAAGAAAAGCTCTAATTCTCTCTGGAAAGCCTCGGCTGGTTGCCCGTGGCACTCTCAAAAACATGGTTGCACAAGTAATCATAGCAAAGCCTAATGGTGACGAAGTTCTAGTTTCAGCCCACAGCAGAGAACTAACCAAAAACTACGGGTGGACAGCCCCTAGAGGAAACCTGCCCGCAGCTTATTTAACTGGGCTTCTTTGCGGACTGAAAGCCAAAGCACAAGGCATAGAAGAAACAATTTTAGACATAGGACTACACGCGCCTTCTAAGGGCGCAAGAATTTTCGCCGTTCTAAAAGGAGTTCTCGACGCTGGAATAACCATTCCACATGAGGAAGAAAAATTACCAGACGAAGAGAGAATAAAAGGTGCACACATTGCAGAATACGCAGAAACTTTAACATCAAACCCCGAAGTTTATCAGGCTAAATTCTCAAAGTATTTGGAACAGAAACTCTCACCAGAAAAACTCCCTGAACATTTTGCGAAAGTCAAAGCGGACATAATTGCCGCGTTTAAAAGTGGAGGTAAAAAGACTTGACACAAAGACAAAGAGAAAGGCAGTCGTCGGGGAATCTTGAGCAATGGGTTCCTAAAACTCGCCTTGGAAAAATGATTCAAGAAGGCAGAATATCGTCCATCGAAGAAGTTTTTATGGGTGGCTTACAAATACGCGAGCCACAAATTGTTGACGCATTACTTCCAGACTTGCAAGAAGAAGTCATCAATATAAATCTCGTTCAAAAACAAACAGATGCAGGCGAAAAATCAAGGTTTAAAGCCATAGTGGCCGTCGGCAACCGAGACGGCTACATAGGTTTAGGCTCTGGAAAAGCAAGCCAAGTTCGAACTGCCATAGAAAAAGCTGCAGCCCAAGCTCGCTTAAATCTTGTTCCAGTTAGAAGAGGCTGTGGAAGTTGGGAATGTGGATGTGGAAAACCTCACTCAATACCTTTTCAGGTTAAAGGAAAAACTGGAGCAGTAACCATAGTTATTGTTCCCGGACCTCGAGGATTAGGCCTAGTGGCAAGTGAGGTCGCGAAAATAGTTCTCAACCTCGCGGGAATAAAAGACTGTTGGACCAGAAGTTACGGTTCAACGAGAACTATTCCTTCTTTTGCTTATGCTGTTTTTGACGCATTGAAGAAAACCTACAGCCTAATAACTCCGATGGATTGGGTGAAATAGGTGACGGAAGAAAAGAAGGAACGAAAATGCCTTGTAGCTGTGAGAATTCGCGGCACAATCAGCGCCCAACGAGAAGTCAGGGAAACCTTACAAATGCTACACTTAACAAGAAACAATTACGCAGTGTTAATTGATGACCGTCCATCCTTTCTCGGAATGCTAACGACGGCACAAAACTTCATCACATGGGGCGAAGCCTCAAAAGAAACTGTGAACATGCTAATAAAAGAAAAGGGAAAACTTCTAAGAAACAAAAAATTGACCGACGAATATGCACAAAAGACTGGTTACAAGTCTCTTGAAGAACTTGCAGAAGCAATATTCACCGGCCGCGTTGAATATTGGAAGCTGCCAAATATACAACCAGTATTTAAGCTGCACCCACCAACCAAGGGCTTCAAAGGAAAAATAAAAAGAAGCTATAGCTTAGGTGGCGAGCTAGGCTATCGTGGAGAAAAAATCAACGAACTGATAAAGAGAATGATATAAGCCTTTTGCGATACATTTTATAGATACTTTAGAGCTACTTTTGGGATGCGTTCCGTTGAGGAGAAAATGAGATTGAGCGCAAAATGGCGAAGAAGTAAAAAACATTCAAAATGGCTGGATATTTTTAAAAGCACAAATGAAATTAGAAGCAAAAAACCCCGCCAACCGTTCCAAATCAGAAATTTGAAGGTTAAAAAACAAGCCCATTTCTACAAGTTTAGAGTTCCAAAAATGCACATGGAAAGAACTTGGAGAGAACCCAAACCTCTAATTGACATTCTTGAAGAAAACGACGAAATAATCGTCGTCGCCGAGTTCACGGGATTCAATAAAGAAAATTTGAAAATCCACGTGAAAAACCAAAAATTAACCTTATCCGCAGAAAGCCCAGAACGCAAATACTATAAAAGTTTAAATCTTCCTAAACGAGTGATTCCAGACAAAATATACACGAAATATAAGAACGGCGTGCTCGAAATACGACTAAAGAAAGACGCTGAAGAAAAAACAATAGACAAGCTGGCTGGTTAAGAAAATGCCGCATAAACTCAGAAAAATCAGGAAAAAACGCGGTTCCAGAACTCAAGGCTACGGCAGAGTAGGACAGCATAGAAAATCTGGATCCAAAGGCTACCGCAAGGCTGGACGACACAAACATGGCTGGTCATATGTTATAAGATACGAACCAGATTATTTCGAGAAAAAAGGATTCACTTCCCCCAAAAGTCTCAGACAAAAAGAAAATATAATAAACGTTGGAAAACTTGACGAAATAGCTGAAAAAATCTCAACAAGTAAGGAAAAAGACAAAATTTTAATAGATTTAGAAAAACTGGGCTACACTAAGCTTCTCGGCACTGGCAAAGTCACAAAACCGCTAATTGTGAAAGTAGCATCTTATTCAAAATCTGCCGCAGAAAAAATAAAGGAAGCCGGCGGACAAATTCTAATAGAGGCTGAAGAGCCACAGGAGTAGTTGCTAGTACATGGCGGGCAGATTTCTAAACCTTTTCAAACCAATTGCAAGGGTTATTCCAGAAATTAAGGCTCCAGAACGAAGAGTTCGTTTTAACGAGAAACTCTTCTGGACAGCGCTCGTTCTAATAGTTTACTTAGTAATGTCCGAAGTTCCGTTGTACGGTATTCCTTCCGGGCAAGCACCTGAACTTGCGGCACTGCGAGTAATCTTTGCGTCTCACAGCGGCACTCTGATGGAGCTTGGCATAGGCCCCATAGTCACGGCAGGTCTAATATTGCAACTTCTAGTAGGTTCTGCAATGATAGAATGCGACATGTCAAACCCCGAGGATAGAAGCTTATTCACCACAGCCAGCAAAGTATTTTCGATAGTTCTTACAGGCGTTCAAGCTTCTGCCTATATAATTGGTGGAATGTATGGTCATTTGGAAGGGCCCGTAGCTATAGTAGTTTTTCTGCAGCTTATAGCATCTGGACTAATTGTTCTGCTTTTGGATGAACTTGTCCAAAAAGGCTGGGGATTTGGTAGTGGAATAAGCCTTTTCATAATGGCGGGAGTGGCCCAAGTAATATTCTGGGATAGTTTTGCGCTAATTCCTTTAGATGAATTTGGCGCTCGCGGTTTCTTTGCAGCTTTAACACAAACTTTGGCAAGCGGAAAATCTATAGAAGGTCTCTTAATTAGAGGAGGAAATCCTTCCATAGTTGGTTTTATAGCTACAATTGCGGCTTTTCTAATCATAATTTACATGGAAGGTGTAAGAGTTGAGCTACCTTTATCTTACGCTGGCTACCGTGGCTTCCGCAGCCGATATCCAATAAAACTTCTCTACGTATCCAACCTTCCAGTAATCTTTGCCTCCGCCCTCTTCGCAAACATATACCTGTTTTCTCAAATCTTCTGGAGTATGTTTAATCCAAATAACACAAACCCGTGGCTTAACCTTCTTGGAATGTATAGGGTGGTAAATAATAGACCTCAACCAGCTGGCGGTCTTGTGTATTATGTGACTTCTCCTCGCAGTTTAGATCAAGTCATGGCAGATCCAATTAGAGCCTTAGCTTATCTTGGGATTCTTGTTGTTTTTTGTATTGTTTTCTCGCTTACATGGCTTGAAGTTGGTGGACTAGGTCCATCTACAGTGTCTAAACAGCTTGTTGACGCTGGCATGCAGATTCCTGGATATAGACGTTCAGGAAAGGCTATAGAGTCTATTCTTAAACGTTATATTCCAACAGTCACGGTGCTTGGTGGAATAATTGTAGCATTGATTGCCGGTATTACAGACTTTTTTGGAGTTTTCGGCTCAGGAATGGGTATTCTACTTACAGTTGGCATAATTTATCAATATTATGAGATATTAATGCAGGAAAGAGCTTCAGAAATGTATCCTGCCTTCAGACGAATCTTCGGAGAATAGACTTGCTAGTGAAGCGGTGGCTCTAATGTTTCTTTAAAGCACTTTGATAAAAATAGTTATTAATGAAGAAGATAAACAAAAAGGAGTAGAATGTGAAATTTAATGAACGCGGAGGGCGACGGATGAACTTCATTGAATGGTTGTTGATGCCAGAGGCGCCGGGAGCCACAATAATAATCATGTTTATTTGCGTAACCATTTCGCTCATCAACTCATCCATTAACCGCCTTCTCATAGCCAAACTTGTTGGTTGGGAACAATATAGAGCGATGCAGAAGGAAATCGCTGAACATCGAGCCTTAAGCACACAAGCATTGCGCACGCAAGATAAGAAGTTGCTTGAGAAATTGAAAAAGAAAGAATCAGAAATCCTTAGCATGCAGAAAAAAATGGCTAGACCTCAACTTGTCCTATTTGTTCTTTCTTTTTCTTACATATTTGTTTGGTGGTTTGTGCTGGGACCTGCATACGCTGGTAATGCCGTAGCAATTATCCCGGGCATTGGAAAGATAGACCTATTTTGGTGGTACTTTATCTGCTCCTTTGCTTTTGGAACTATTGCTTCTCGCGTTCTAGGTATTATGCCTATAGAATAGGAAATGAAGCGCCATGCCTCAGCCTCATTTGCGTACGAGAAGCAAAAAGCGGTTCAAAGTGGCATTACCTAGTGGCGAAAGTGGAATCCACTACAAAAAGGCAGTTCCCTCTGTAGCTTTATGCTCTTTATGTAGTCGACCTTTAGGTGGAATAACGCGTATGACAACTGTAAAAATACGCAAGCTTAACCGAAGCAAAAGAAGAATCTGGCGGCTCTACGGCGGACAGATATGCGCTAACTGTGTAAGAAAGGCTATAAGACAAACTGCAAGAACTGTTTAACAATAATTTTCGGAGAAAAACAATGACTGCAAATAAAAAAACAATGAAGAAAAGCGGGGAACCCATTGTTCTTTGTATTAGCGGAATGGCTGGAAGCGGAAAAAGCACATTAGCAAAAAAACTTGCCGAAAAATATGGATTAAAATATTATTCCGGTGGAGATGCGTTAAAAGTTCTTGCCGAAGAAGAAGGCTATCAAACGTTGAAACACGGTTGGTGGGAAAGCAGAGAAGGACTGTGCTTTTTAGAGAGAAGAGAGAAGAATTCGAAGTTTGATAAGGCAGTTGATGAGAAACTTTTGGAACTAGCAAAACAAGGAAATGTGGTTTTGGATAGTTGGACGATGCCTTGGCTTGTTAAAAAAGGTTTTAAAATATGGTTAGAGGCTTCTCCTGAAAAGCGAGCGGAAAGAATAGCGAAAAGAGACCGGACAAATGTTAAAGAAGCCTTAAAGGCGTTGCGAATCAAAGAGAGAGGAACAAAGGCTATTTATAAAAAACTTTATGGCTTTAAACTCGGGGAAGATTTCAGTCCTTTCCATCTAATTCTGGATACTGAATATTTAGATGCGGATGAAGTGTTTGAAATATTGTGCATGGTAATTGACAATCTCCGTCATTCTGAGAGTGTCCAAGATTTCTAATACCTAAATGTTCTTCTACGTAAAGGCAAAAGTTTTTATCCAATTGTTTTTGGTTTGCGGGTTTTTGCGCAAATTTTAAAAAGGCTCTAGAATTATCTTCTAGATTATTTTTCTATAATTAACTTTCAATTAGCCCGTGTAAAGGGAGTAAGGATGAACAAGAACAAATCGAAACTAAACCATGTAATTTTCGGGATTTTAGCAGGTACAATAGTTTCTTGCTTGTTTTTCTTTTCTTCTTGCATCAATATCGAATCAGCTGTTATTCTGGCGATATTCAATTTCCTTTTTGTTTTCTTGATTTTTCCCTTCCCTGGAACATTAAAAAGAAAATTCTGTATTCTTGCAATCGGTAACGTTATTGGTTTTATTTGGAACTATACCTTCTTTTTATTCGTCGCAGTTTCCGCCATTTGTTTTGGAGAATTCCTTAACATTTTATACATCATTTTGAATCCTTTCTTGAACGCATTATGGATAGTTTCATTCTGGTCCATGAGTTTGACGTTCATAACTGCTCGTACATAAGGAGTTTAATCTTTGATAATTGCAATGATAGAATCATTTTTCTTCCTCCTGGCTGCTGTTATGATAACTTACCTCATTCGACACTACATATTTACCTTTGCAGTTCTCAAGAACGCTCAAAAACCTAAAAACTCCACTACCATAAGAAACATTACACATCAGCCTAGTGTGTCAATTCTAATTCCTGCACACAACGAAGAAAAAGTGATTGGAAGACTACTTCAAAGATTAACTGAACTAACTTATCCAAAAGATAAAATGCAAGTAATAGTTATCGATGACGCCTCAACAGACAAAACCGGAAGAATAGTCGAAGAATACTCAAAGACATATAGTTACATTGAAGTTATACACCGAAATAAAGAAGAAGGAGGACGCGGGAAGGCTTCAGCCCTAAATGCAGGACTTGAACATGCAAAAAGCGAAATTATTCTCTGTTTCGACGCGGATTATTACCCACAAAGAGATATTATAGAAAAACTCGCAAGTGTGTTTTCTGACCCGAGTGTCGGGGCAGTGCAAGGCAGAGTCACAGTATTGAACGAGCCTCAAAATATAGTAACAAGACTTGTAGCTTTAGAAAGAATAGGCGGATACCGAATAGACCAACAAGCCCGCTACAGTCTTGAACTAATACCACAATTCGGCGGCACAGTGGGCGGTTTCCGGCGTAGCCTCTTAAAAAGTTTGGGCGGATGGGACGAATCTATCTTGGCTGAAGATACAGATTTGACTTTTCGTGCTTATCTTTCGGGTTACAAGGTTTGCTATGTGAATGACGCTGAATGCTATGAAGAAGCAGTTGAAAACTGGCGTGATTACTGGAAGCAGAGGTATAGATGGGCAAAAGGGCATATGCAGTGCTTCTTCAAGCATTGGTTTAGCGTGGTGAGAAGCAATAAATTAAGGGTTAGAGAGAAAATTGATGGTTTGCTTTTGCTAAACATTTATTTCATGCCAGTTTGGGTTTTGCTCTCGTGGGTCATAGGAATACCGCTTTTCCTCATCAAATATTCCCAAGGATTTGGCATGCAATGGACCCTTATGCCAATTGCACTTTACAGTTTTGTAGGAAATTTTGCGCCATTTTTTGAGGTAGGAGCCGGCGCATATTTGGACGGCAGAACCAGAGCTAACCGACTGATTCCGCTATTGATTTTCACCTTTCTGTATAACATTCTCATATGCACGAAAGCTTTCATCGACTTGCTAATATCAAAAATCACCGGGAAAAACACTAATCACTGGGAACGAACAAACCACACTGGAAACGGAGATTGTTATCTCATAAAGTAATCAATCTCAAAGAAACTCACGAACAAGAACCTATAACGCTCACATTTTTCTCTTGATTCTGTTCCGCAACTCTTTTAAATTGAACGTATGTAACAACATCATCAGCATGGAAATTTTCAACATCGAGGATGACAGCATTAAAGAAAAACAAGTTTCTGAAGCGTTGGCGCTCTTATGGAAAGAATGTCTTTTAGAAGACATCGAAAAATCTTGCTAAAAGTGCTTATCTCATACGGTTCAAGCAACGCTATCCGTAACTTTTGAAAAGATTTTAATATAAACTAAGACGATTATTTCAGAGGTAACAATGATTCTGACTCAGACTTCGACCACGCTTATCCTATTGTTTTCTGGAGTTATAACTTTCATAATTATCATGCTATTACCCGCGCTTTTTGAACTTAAAAAGCCAAAAGATGGAGGACCAAGAATAATAATGGACGATGTAATCATCGTGCAGTATCTACCGAAAAGGAAGATTCTTCCCTTACAAAGCATCGAAGAAGAAAAACTTGCGCTAGATCAAACAATTGTCAGGAAAATAACTGACATTATCGCTGTTCTGCCAAATTTAGAGGCGTAAAATTACTTTTCTTAAAGAAGCGGCCGGCATTTTTCCATTGTTCCTTAGCAACGTGAAGGTTACCCGAAACGCTTCCGTGGATAGAATAGAAAATATAGCACATATAGGTGCAGCTAGTACAGCTGCTGTATATTCTCCGTAGGCTCTCAAATTTTGGACTGGTCCATGCGTCGGGCAGGTCAAATATAGACGCTACCGGATTATGTAGATGACATCCTGCAACTCTGCCAAGATGATCTATCACAAAGAAGTTTTGCAGTGCACGGCACTTCCATGTCCTTTTCCCTGTCAAGTAAAGGTTCTTAATTGCTGCTAGCAGTTTGGATGTCATAAAAATCTTACTGTTCCTCTTCTTCAATGCTAAAAGCGAATCACAAAGCTCAACCATTGCTTTGTTATCGGTGATTGCGAATTCATCGTTTTTCTTGCCTATCTTAAAAATTTGGTCTGGGTCACTGGAGAAATCGTAGGAGTACAAGCAATACCAAACTGGAATGTTTCTGCTGAGAAAGTAATTTGTGAAGTCTAAAATTTCGTATAAGTTAAACTGTGAAATAGTTGGCGACACACTGACGGAGATGCCTTCCTCCTGAAGTTTTTCAACGGCTCTAACAGCATTTTTCCATGCGTTTTTTACGCCTCTAACATAGTCATTTTTTTCTGGGTGAAGGCTGTCAATTGAGATTGCAACAAAGTCAGCATGGCGTAAGTCGTCAATTTTTTTGGCAGCCATACTTCCATTATCGTAAACTGTTGTGATAAAGAATTTGGAGGCGTATTCTATGATTTCGCCTATGTCTTCCCTTAAAAGTGGGTTTCCGCCAGATAACACGACTTCCATTACGCCAAGTTTGCGGAGAATATCTAATCCCCTTTTCACTTTTTCAGTTGACAGTTCTCTTACATCTTGTTCTTGCCAGACGTTACATCCCTTACAGTGGAAATTGCATTTCCGTGTGAGCATCCATTGAACGTGATATGGTCTGTTGGGAGTCAAAGAGCGAACTGCGATGCTTATTGCTTTTTCTAAGGACATGGCTCCCCACATTTGCACCTTTTTTTCTTCTTCTGTTCCATTGTAGATAATAAAAGGCAAATATAAACTGTTACGGCTGTGAAATTTTTACTTTACAATCAAAAAGGTTTTTATGAAAATCGGGAAAGGATATTTGTCGGGTTAAGATTAAGCAATACAGTGCAGATTTAGGATTGTGCGTTGATTGATGCAAACTAATACGCGCTTGACATGTAGAGAAAAATACTTTAGTTGCTCAACGTATTCAACTAAGCAACGGTTGATTAGGTTGCTTTTTGGAGCCGCTATGAATGAATAGGTATGAATCAGATAAAAAATAGGTGCAAAATGGATGGACACTGGGCATGTAGATGTCGTTGTTCTTACAAAAAATAGCGAGCAAGTTTTAGAGAAGTGTTTAAATTCGATTTTTAAAAATGTGCCAGTACATCACTTAATAGTCGTTGACGGATACTCCACTGATTCCACTTTAGAAATAGTCAAAAAGTTTCGTGAAAAGTATGGAAATGTTGTTCTGCTCAAGGATAATGGCACGCGCGGTAGTGCTAGGTTAAAGGGAATAAAAGAAGTTGATACAGAGTGGTTCATGTTTGTTGACAGTGATGTTATCTTGTGCAATGAATGGTATAATAAAGCGAAAACCTTTGTAAACGATGATGTGGGTGCAGTGTGGGGTATGGAAGTGTGGGATGGTATGCGAAATCCGATTGTATTGAAACTTTTTCTGAAGATAACCCGAAAAATTTTTGAGATGAGAGGAGGAACACATGATTTATTCGTTCGTTATGATGCCATTAAGGACATAGACATTCCGAGGGATTTACATGTATTTGAGGACACGTTCATTAAAGAATGGATAGTTAAAAAGGGATACAAGCTTGCAGCAACTTATGACCCGTACTGTATACATTATCGACCTTCATTTGTTTGGACAATGAAAGGAAGCGTAGGCCTCATTATCGACGCAATACGGTATGGGACCCTTCAGAAAATGCCAAAGCTTGTTCTCGCATATGGGTTCTATGCTGGCTATGTCGTCTATCGGAGTCTCTCTCAAAAACTAAAATATTAATGGATGGAAAGGAGTAGGCTTAACTCTTGAAAATTTCGGTTGTTATCCGAACAAGAGACCAAGAAAAATGTTTTAACCGTTTACTTGAAAATCTGACTCAGCAGACTGTCCAAGCATCCGAAATAATTGTTGTGGACAACTATTCTATGAATGAAAAGCTTCATTTCCTAGAAAATAGTTTGGATAGGATAATCAAGAAATGTTTTGAGCATAGAAGGACCAAAATAAAGCTTGTTTCTCTTTCGGATGATGAATTTTCTCACGCATACTCCACCAATCTGGGGGTATATATAGCGGAAAACGAACTAGTTTGCATAACAAATGCTCATTCACTTCCGATATCGCTTAACTGGCTACAAAATGGAATTAAACACTTCCAAAATGACAAAGTTGCTGGTGTAAGTGGTTTTTTTATTCCACATCGACAAGAAACCGCTGGTGAAAAAATAAATGATTTATTGTATCGTTTTTCTCAGAAAATGGTTTTGCGTCAAGATTGGTGTTCCACCATAAACTGTATAATTAAGAGGTCTTTATGGGAAGTATATCCCTTTGACGAGAACTTGCCTAAAATTATTCCCGAAACAAAAAGGTACGGGTTAGAAGATTATGATTGGAGCAAAGAAATGACTGCAAGAGGGTTCAAAATAATAGTAGACCCTGCGTTCAGCGTTTTC
>JAIMAA010000030.1 GCA_023512225.1 Candidatus Bathyarchaeota archaeon | reverse complement strand
GAATCCGCTTGCCCCCTCCAACAAAAATGGGGTAAGAAGCAATTAACGATTAGAAAATCGGCATTTTCTGTGTAAATCCAGAAAACTTTGCAGATTTCTTTATAAGTAAACTCTAGCCACACCAGAGTTGAGGGATACGGAATTGTCAGAAAAATTCACATACGCTCAGGCTGGTGTTGATAGAGAGTTAAGGGCAGAGTCGAAGAAAGCTTTGCAGATTTTGCGGGAAACTTACAGGTTTAGTAGTTATGGTGGGGTTGTTCAGCTTCCTTATGGGAACATTTTTCCATTTGGTGAAAACCGTTACTTAGATTTGGTCATCGAAGGTGTGGGTACTAAGGTACTTGTTGCGCAGTTAGCCGAGAAATATGATACGATAGGCGTTGATGCTGTGGCGTTGGCTGTTAATGATGTTATAAGGTCTGGAGCTAAACCATTAGCCATCGCGGACAACATTCACGCGCAGGTTTCAGACCCATATTTAGTTGGAGAGTGGCTTAAGGGCATAGCGAAAGGTGCAGAAGAAGCCGAGTGCGTGGTGCCGAGTGGAGAAATTGGTGATGTCGCCGAAGTGGTGAGGGGGCTTGTGGAAGGAAAAGGCTTTGATATGGTCGTGGCTACAATAGGCGAAGTGGCTCGGGAAAAGATAATTTATGGAAAAGACATAAAGGCGGGCGATTCTGTCATAGGCTTACGGAGCTCAGGAATCCACAGTAATGGCGTGTCTTTGGCGAGGAAAATTCTTTTCAAAAAATGGGGGGGCCTGTATGAGCCACATGACATTTTAGAAGGACTAGACCGTGAGGTTGTTTTGGAAGTGTTGGAACCCATGAAAATTTATGTTAAACCATTACTCAAAGTTGCTGACGCACTTAAAGTGAAGGCCGCAGTGCACATTACAGGCGACGCATATCTCAAATTTGACAATTTAACAAGGTTCTCAAAAGGCATCGGCTTTGAATTTGACAAGTTTAAGCCACAACCGATTTTCGAAGTAATTCAAAAGACTGCTTCAAAGTTGGGTAGAATAATAAGTGATGAGGAGATGTTCAAGACGTTTAACATGGGTTGGGGTTTTGCAATAGTAGTTGACAAAAAAGACGGCGACAAAGCCATCGACATTTTGGAGAAAACTGGCGTGCAAGCTGAACAAATAGGCAGTGTGACAAGTTCGCAAGGCATAAAAATCCAGTATAGAGGCAAGAAGATAATTCTGAAGTAGCATTTGCTTTGTTATTGATAAAAGCGTTTAAATTCCATAAAATTCAAATTTAACCCATGAAATACCGTTTAAAAATTGAAGTTAACCTCAAACCCGGACACAGCGACCCTGAAGGTGAAACTACAGAGCGCTTGTTGAAAGAGCTTGGGTATAAAGTTGAAACTGTTAATGTGGGCAAAGTTTACCGTGTAATTCTTAATGCTGATTCAAGAAGAGAGGCTGAAGCGAAAGCTGATGAAATGTGCAGAAGGCTTCTGGCAAACCCAACAAAAGACAACTACGCCATAACAGTTGAGGAAGAAGAATGACCACTAGGCTTTACATCCGCAGAGAAGCAACCTTTCCAGTTTTCGAAATAAACGTGCTAGAGGCTGCAGACCAGCAACTCTTGGAAATCAGTCGAGAACTTGGCGTAGGCCTAAATCTGCAAGAGATGAAGGCTGTGAAAGAATATTTCAAGAAAAAAGGACGTAATCCAACTGATGTTGAGCTTCAGACCATTGGGCAAACGTGGTCGGAGCACTGTTTTCACAAGACTTTCAAAGGCAAAATAAAGATGGGGGAAAAAGAGATTGACAGTCTCTTTAAAACATACATTGCAAGGGTTACGGAAGAGATTAATCCGAAATGGTGTTTTTCCGTTTTTGAAGACAATGCGGGGATTATACGGTTTGATAAGGGCTATGGTGTAGCGGCTAAAGTTGAGACTCACAATCATCCTTCGGCTATAGAGCCGTTTGGCGGAGCCGCGACTGGCGTGGGCGGCGTCATCCGAGACATTTTGGGGGTGTGGGCTGACCCAATTGCGTGCACTGATGTTTTAGGTTTTGGACCGTTAAATTTCGATTATAGTAAGCTTCCGCCTGGAGTTAAGCATCCAAAATATATTTACATGGGCGTGGTGGCGGGTATAGGAAGTTATGGCAACAATATGGGAATCCCCACCGTGAGTGGTGCCATATATTTTGACGAAAGCTACATTGGAAACGTGGTTGTTTACTGCGGATGTGTCGGGTTGCTTCCGCTAAAAAAATTTAGCAAAAATGCAAAGCCCAACGACATAATTCTCTTAGCTGGCGGAAAAACTGGACGCGATGGCATCCACGGAGTAACGTTTGCGTCTGCTGAGCTAACGGAGAAATCTGAAGAAGTTTCTAGACCGGCGGTTCAAATTGCAAATCCGATTGAGGAGGAAAAACTGAAAAGAGCCATAATCACCGTTCGAGACCGCGAGTTGGCGTCGGCAATAACAGATCTTGGAGGCGGCGGATTATCGTCTGCGGTTGGCGAAACTGCAAAGAAGTTTGGATGCGGCGCTGTTGTAGAGCTTGATAAGGTTCCATTGAAGTATCCGGGTTTGGCTCCTTGGGAAATTTACGTTTCCGAATCGCAAGAGAGAATGCTTTTGGCAGTTCCGCCTGAGAATCTCGGGAAGGTTTTGGAGATTTTTGAGAATGAGGATGTTGAGGCTACGGCTATTGGAAAATACACCCAAGATAAGCTTTTACGAATTTATTACCGTGGCGAAAAGGTCGCTGAGATGGATATTTCCTTTCTTTTTGAACCACCAAAAACTGTGAGAACAGCAAAGTATGAACCTTCAAATTTTGAGGAACCAGTTTTTCCAGAGCCAAAAAATCTAACAGACATTGTTTTGCAGCTTTTGTCTTCGCCGAACATTGCAAGCAAGGAAAGCGTAATTCGCAGTTACGACCATGAAGTGAAGGGCAACACGACGCTTAAGCCTTTGCAAGGAGAGTTTGGCGGACCTAACGATGCCGCCGTCATAAAGCCTCTGGAGAATTCTTGGAAGGGCATAGCCATCTCGTGCGGGATGAACCCGAACTATGGTAAGATTGACACTTATTGGATGGCTGCGTCTGCGATAGATGAGGCGGTTAGGAATAATGTGGCTGTTGGCGGAAGAAGAATCGCCTTGCTGGATAATTTTACGTGGGGCAACCCAGAAAAGCCTGAAAGACTCGGCAGCTTAGTCAAGGCGTGCGAGGCATGTTACAAGTTTGCAAGAGCTTTTAGAACGCCATTTATTTCTGGAAAAGACAGCTTATACAATGAGTCTCCGCTTGGTCCTGTGACGCCGACTCTTTTAATCACGGCTTTAGGCATCGTTCCAGACATTCGCTTGACTGTTTCAATGGATGTTAAAGAGGCTGGCGATGCAGTTTACATTGTTGGTCGGACATTTGCAGAGTTGGGCGGTTCGGAATATTATAGGCTAAAGGGGTTTGTTGGGAAAACAGTGCCAAAAGTACATGGGGTTCAAGCTAAAAGAACGTTTAGTGCCATCACAAAGGCTGTTGATTTGGGTCTGGTTAAGGCTTGTCATGACTTGTCTGAAGGCGGCTTGGCGGTTGCTGCTGCAGAGATGGCTTTTGCTGGTGGATATGGCTTGGAGTTGGATTTGCGAAAAGTTCCATGTGAGGCATTAGCACGTAACGATTTTGTCTTGTTTTCTGAGTCGAACAGTCGTTTCTTAGTGGAAGTTTCAGAGAGAGATAAGAAGGATTTTGAGACTTTAATGAAGGGTACGGTGTGCGCGGAGATAGGCACAGTCAGCGAAAAACAACGATTATGCATCAAAGGGTTGGATGGAGAAGCTGTTGTGGATGCGTCACTTGCTGAGTTGTTGGCAAGCTGGAAGAAAACGCTAAGCAGTGGGGTGTAAGCTGTGAAGCGCGAAGAAATTAGGGTCTGTGTTTTGCGTGTGGGCGGAACCAACTGTGATGCGGAAACGAAAAGGGCGTTTGACGAGTTAGGTGTGCACGCGGAAGTTGCGCATGTAAATGAGCTTGTCAAGCGTGGTAGACTGCTGGAATATCATGCTTTAGTTTTTCCAGGCGGCTTCTCCTACGGGGATTATGTGCGGGCTGGTGCAATATGGGCTAAGTGGATACTGGCTAAGATGGGCAAGGAGTTGAAGGTTTTTGTTGATGAAAACCGTCCCATTCTTGGCATTTGCAATGGTCTTCAGGTGCTTGTTGAAGCTGGTTTGCTTCCGGGTTTTGAGGGAGTAAGCCCTTATCCAGAAGCGTCTTTAGCCACTAACGTTCCGCCTGGTTATAATTGTCGCTGGGTTTATCTTAAACATGAGAATAACGGAAAATGTGTGTTTACATCGAAAATTCCGAAGGGAAAAGTTTTGCGTGTTCCAGTGGCGCATTCAGAAGGCAGATTCATATTCGCAAAAGAGAAGGAAAAACGTCTTTTAGAAAGGCTTTATGAGAACGACCAGTTGGTTTTTCGCTACTGCAAGAAAAATGGCGAATACGCAGAAGGGCATTATCCGGCGAATCCGAACGGTTCTTTCCATGACATAGCTGGAATATGCAACCCGGAAGGAACAATATTCGGTTTGATGCCACATCCAGAAAGAGCCTTTTACTGGTGGCAACAACCAGATTGGACACGGCAAAGGCAGATGCCGCAATGCGGTGACGGAAAATTAATCTTCGAAGGCTTGATAAACCATCTTGAAAAGGAAAAATAAGCTGAGAATTTCTTATTGCTTTTCCCCATCTTAGAGCCGAATTGTTAATGCAAGTTCATTGATTCTCTTTCATTGAGGAACGTTAACGAGTGAATGCTGAGTTAAAGGAGATATGATAAGATGAGGTAAAGAGCGTAACTTATTAGGATTAGACCACTGATTGCTCGGATTTTGCGGCGATGTTTGTAGGTTTTTCTGGTTAGCTTTGACGCGGAACCAGCGGCAATTCCAATGAAAATGAAAGGTAGTATTGCACCTAAACAGAAGAGTATCAAGTGAAGTGTAAATTCGGAATTTTGAAGCATCACCAGCACGTTGAATAAAAATGGAGAAATGCAAGGATCTAGAAAGTAGAAAAGGAAGCCAAGTAAAAAGAGCCCAGCATAAGTAAACGCATACCTTTCTGTTAGTTTCTTCACTAAGGATTTTGTTTGAAAGGGTAGTTTGAACAAACCCAACAGATTAAATCCGAAAATGATGACAAAAACGCATATAATCCAAACAAAGGCATTTTGAAGACTGGGCATTGAAATTAATACTAGAGCAAAGGTTGCTCCAATAAAAATGGCGGCAGAAACGAAGCCTATCCCAAAGGTCATAACATATAGCATTCCTTCTTTGAAGCATGTTGTCTTTCCTATGGTGTAGCTTAGTATGAAGGATAAGATTGCAATTAGACATGGAGAGAATGTTTCGAAAAAGCCAAGAGAAAAAGCTACTATCAAGCTTAAAGGTGTTGAAGAGGAGGGTGGAGGTGGCGTTTCATGCAAGTAGGCTTCTATAACTGTTCTGAGTTTTTCAAGAGATATTTCGTTGCTTAAAATCGTGTATTCATGGTTAACCATCACTGCAGGAACTCTTGTGAGGTTGTATTGCCGAAAACGCTGAAGCCCTTCAGAGTCTTTTACATTCACCCATTCTACATGGATCTTGTCACTATATTGTCTCTCTATATCAGTGATTAATGATTTAGCATTATCACATGTGTAGCATCCAGAGGGGAAGTAGAAAAACTCCACCAGCACCTTATCACTGGCATGAACCACACCTAGACATGCAAAAAGCATCAGTACCGCCATAATTCTTCCAATGATTGTAATATTCAGCCCCCCTCAGACGTTTTTTTTTTATTAAACGTAAAATTTATATTTTCATTCAACAGTAATATGTTTTTTGATTGGGATGGTGAGGTTATGAAAAAATGTAAACCCATCATTATAACTGCTACAGTAATTATGGCTTGTTTGCTCATTTTCACAATGTTTATAGTGCCTACAGCATCCACAAGATATGCTTCTGGCACCGCAACAACTTTTCACACAGTTACAGTTAATTTGGTTGATGGTAAAGTTGCGATAAGTATAGAGCCTTTAGTGTTAAATTCACGGTGCGAGAGTGATGGTGGTTGTGAAGTTGATGATGGATGCCCAGTAGAAAACGTAACGTGCTGTCCTAGAGAAGCATTTTCTTTTGAACGTGTTGTGCTTGAGCGAGGCGAAAACCATGTTGTGACTTTGTTCTCGATTGAAAATGGAGAGAATAGGGTTGAAGTGACAATTACTAGAACTCGTTTGTGGAAACATACAGAAATAAAGAACAAGGTCAATATGACATTTTCTCTTACAGAAACATTGGTCGTTTCTGAAGACGTTACAAGGAGTTCTAAAGAATTTGCTTACATCCTCAAGTATGACGAATATATGGTTCGCGGCGTCTCAATAATGTCTCCTTCTAAAGACTCTAATGCATATGAAACGTGCTTTTCACTAATGAACTACGTCCCAGCTGACAAGACTGAAGTTCTTTCGCTGGAGATGGTGCAGTTTAACGCAACAGTCACGTTGTCGCAGCAATACGCCATTTTAAGCGAGGTTGCAAAAGAAATGCGAACGCTGTATAATAACAGCCAAAACCAAACCTTCAGTGAATTGGTAGAAGCCTACCACGCCATGGAGAAAGAGGCCAAACAAATATCCAAACTAATACAAAAACAACTGTCAAACTATGACTATAAAATTCTTCAAAGCTTAGCAATTCTGAGAGACCCTGCGGAAATGGATCCCCTCTCCTGCACTCCAGAGTCTATCATGAGCTTGGAAGTTGGACCACTATGCGGCGGAGGAGGAGGCGGAGGCGGGGGTGGAGGCGGAGGAGGCCTCGAATGCTTGTTATGCACCATTGGTTTTACTGCATTGTGTTATCTAGGTTGTGCAGGATTGTGCCTTTTATGGCCCCCCTTTTGTGCTTTTCTTTCGGCATGTGGGGATTATGGTTGCACCATTGCAGTCTATCTTACATGCCAAGCTTTAGGATTGTGTCCTTAAATATATGCGAATGCTATACCACAATAGAGGCGTCATGATTGGAAAATTACAAGAAGCCCAAATGGTGGAAAAGAAGTGTTAAAAGTTACTGGTTTCTCTGCGTCCTTTTGCCCTTTGTTGCAGTATTGACAGTTTATGGCGTTCTGGTTTCTCTAGAGCTATACGAGATGATAAGGGTCATTACATATTTGGTCGTCACTAGTGTAGCTATAGCCGCAGCCTACTACATTCGAACAAATCCATCACACGGATTATGGAGAATCTTGTGGATATTGTTTGGCGTAGGTATTATAGGTTTCCCTCTATCAATAGCATTGTCTTTCCTCCTAGTGAATACAATTAGTCCAATTGCCGGCCGGTTGCATCTCGTCTTGCTTTCAATGCTAATTGCCATACTAGTAGGAGGGTTCCTAGGAGATCGTCTTGGCAAAAAACGGGGCTACAGACCTCTCTGGTAAGTTAAATAGGGCTCGGTGTCTCAACATTTTTTATTTGTGGCGTTCACATTATGGCTGGAAGGTGAAGAGTGAATTATGGAAATTTCCGCGGTTCATGTTTTGCTAATATTATTCTATTGTTTTCTTGTCATTCTAATTTTATGGTGGTCTTGGAGGATGGGTAAAAAATTGAGATACTGGTATCCAGCAACATTTGGTGAGCTTACTCGTTATGCTTTTCTTGGCTCCTTGACTATGGCTATTGGATTATCCGCAGCGGCTGGATTATTTTCAGTAATAGAAAATATCCTATATGGTAAACCGCTAGAAAGAACTTTTTGCGATGCACCATTAATAGGATTTATATCTGGTTTCGTGGTTTTCTTACCGGGATTCATGATACTATTTAAAACCAAGAGACCCGAGAAGCGAGATGCTAATGGATAGCAAAAAAGTTTTAAAAGCGTTAATAGTTGCAACAATAACCTGGCTTGCTGCCTTCGCAGCATACATTGCAGCGGATTTGTTGGTATGTCGAAAAATGAACGTTCTCAATGCCTTAGCTACATCCACATCAATATTCTTAATAACTCTCTTTGGCTTATTGTGGACAACTCTTAGGACAAAGAAATGAATCCTAGGAGATATATCACTGCTGAATGAAATTTTAGGTTAAGAATTTTGCCATTGTTATTTCGTCAACGTACTCGTTTCTAATCTTGTACTGTCTTTTCCTTATGCCTTCAATTTCGAAACCAAGTTTGCGGTAAAGGTTTATTGCAGGCTTATTTGTTGAGAAGACCTCTAACGTGATTTTTTCTAAGCCCTCTTGCTTTTTGGACCATTCGAGTAAGTGATTCATCATTGCCGTGCCGATGCCCATTCGCCTGTAACTCTTCAAAATAGTGATGCCCAACGATGCGACATGCTTGTTCTTTTCGAATTTTCCTCTAGCCAAATATGCCATGCCTACGATTTTGCCTTCGACTTGCACAACTATGATTATTCCCTTTCTCTTCTTTATCTCCTTAATAGTCTCACGCCAATCTTCTCTCGAAGTTTCTGGAACAAGGTAATATTTCTCGGCTGCAACGCTGTTAATGACATTTCTTATTTCGAGCGCATCAGCTTCATCTGCTTCTCGTATCGTAACTGGCTCTTTCTTTTTTGCGGACATTTTGCTCATTAAATAATCATGCCAGCTTATTCTGTTTTAAATCTTCAAGGCTTGGAAGCCCCGGTCTGGCGCCTATTTTCATTATGCATTTTGACGCTACAAAATTGCCAAGTTTCCCGCATTCGTAAAGGCTTTTGCCATGAAGTAGCCCGTATAGAAAGCCAGCGCAGAAAGCGTCGCCCGCACCCGTTGTGTCAACCACATGAACTTTGAAAGGTTCTATTAGATGTTTTTCGTTTCCGTCTGTCACATAACAGCCTTTGCTACCGAGCTTTACGGCAACTACTTTTACACCCTTTTTTAGGAGCAGGTTTGCGCCCTTCTTATAGTCATTCATTTTTGTTAGCAGTTTGAGTTCGGCTTGGTTAGGCATCAAAACAAACGCCTTACTTATCATGGGCTCCAGCTCGGCGATTCCCTTTCGTGCATACAACTCTCCTGGGTCAAGGCTGACTTTGACTGTTTCAGGAAGGGCTTCAACTAGTTTTTTCTGGGTTTGAAAGGATTTCTCTCCGACAAAAGATGTCAAATGTAGAAACTTTGTCTGGAAGGCATATTTCTTGTTTATTTCGGCAAAGCTTATTGTGTCGTTCACGCCAGGGTCTACATACAATGCTCGTTCGCCTTTCTCGTCCACAAAACCCATCACCACGCCGCTTCGTCCATCATTTACTTGGATAATGCCGCTTGTGTCAACGCCTTCTCTGCGAAAATCTTCAACCAGCATCTTGCCCTCTCGGTCATTTGCTACTTTCCCAATAAAACCCACTTTGCAACCAAGCCGCGCCAAACCCACAATCGTGTTAGCCGCAGAACCACCGCAAACCTCCTCGCAGTCTATTATGAAACCTTCCTCTTCCGCTCCAGCTATCTTGTTTACTTTGAAGAGTTTGTCTACGTTTAACGCACCGAATCCAACAACATCGAAACGTTTCATGCGAACAGCTCGCGCAAGTAAATCTTATATTCGCCCAGTTTTCCGTCGTAGTTTCCAGCAGAAATCTTCACTACGCCATCAACATTTATGGCTGCTTCTATGCCGGCTTTCATGGCTTTTTTCACCGCTTCAAGAGAGATTCCGTTAATAACTATCTCAGGAATGTAGCTGACGCCCTCAGGAACTTTCGATTTCTTACCCAATTTTTTCTTAAGCGATGGACAATAAGGATGGTTCGTTGTAGGTCCAATCCATGGAAAACGCGTTTCAGGCTTTGACCCCGCAGAGCATATGTCGAAGGAGGTTATTACGCCGTCTACTTTGTGGATAGCATCTAGGGCTTTTGTGCCAGCTTCTCTAAGAGCCTCTTTGGATTTGCACATTATCCAAAAGTTTGCACCCATCACGCCATGCGCGTAGCCAAGATACCTTTCAATTATAAAGTCCGGAACCATTATCGGCACGACTATAACTTCGCGTCCATAACGTTTTTCTATCCACTCGTAGCCATCGCCGCAATGCCCTACACGTTCCATCATGTCAATTTTTCCTTCAGCCTTTGACATCGCGTCAAAAACTGCAGTGAACGGCTTAACAAGAATATCCTGCCTTATCCTGTAAGAAAGCTCAATCTCAAATTTTTTCAAGGAATCACTGAATGGTTTTTTAGGGTCTATTCCACCCCAGAACTGCAGAACCACGCCTTTGCGTTTGTCAGGAGTTTCTTTTTCTTTCAGCCACTTTTCTATTCCACCTTCAACTCTGCCTATGACTATGGAAGGTGTGGCTGTCGCGTGCAAGGCTGCTTTCCGCAATGTTTCTTCATCATCAGCGGTTGCAATCACCCGGCAATAAACTCCTTCAAAAGCTTCCGCGTAAGTGTCTTCAACTAAACCTTTCCTGACCATTCTATCCCAACTGCCCAATGGCTTCCCCTCTAACTTTCTTTCTGAAATCACTACTCTCTTTTGCTAGAGTTTCCATATTCTCACTCGTTATTATTTTAACTTTAGGCAACTCGCCGGGATATAGCCGAAAAAGATTAGCAAGCAAGGTTTTGTTTACTCGGCTTTTTGCAAGTGCCTCATGAGTCCAGTTCTCAACAAGCCTTAAAGTTTGCTCTTTTCCAAAAGTGGCAAAGGCATCCGCAATCACGGCGGTTACTATGCTGTTCTCCGACAAAACCGCAATTTCAGCGTTTTTCACAGCGTACTCGTTGCCATTGAAAGAAACTGCCAAGCCACCGTTTTCGCGAACAAGCTTGAACGCTTCGATGTCTGTTATGCTGTCGCCAACGTACATAACATCTGCCAATGCGACACCTACTTTCCGCACAACATCCTTTATTGCCTCAGCCTTTTCGCTACCGCCAACAGGATTAACCTCACCAAATATTCTTCCCGACTCCATGCTTGCTATTTCAATCCAGAAAATTTCATCAAGTCTTCGAATTATTTTTTGGTCTTTTTCAGAAAAGTCCTCAATTGATTTCGTATTTTTGGTAATCATCAGCATAGACATTTTTGCGATTTCTTTTGCGAACTCTTTTAGTTTTGCTTTTTCCTTTTCCGCTATATGGTATTTATCGATGTTTAGTTTTGTACAATAAGTGTTCTCATAGGGAAAAGCGATTGCTTTGCATAGGGCTCTCATGTAATGCTCGTAGCTTGTGCTCACGATAAACGCGTGAGTTACTTTTCTAACATGCTGCAACGTTTTCTTCACGCTTGAGATTAAAATCAGATTTTGCGCTGAAAACTCACGCATTTTACGGTCTGTAACGTCATAAGCTTTGAGGAAAGGCAAGATAAGTTTCAACGTGTCGCCAGCCTTATATCGCGGTCTCTTTAGAACGTCCGCCAAGACGTCATCATACTTGCTGATGACCGTAAAGAGTTTGTCACCGTCGGGAACAAAGTGTGCTGTTAATTCGAAGGCATTATCGTTTTTGGATATGGGTCCTTCACAGTCGGAAATGAAGACACGCTTCACTTTTTGCGCCTCAATTCTTGCATGTGTTTTATGCTTTTTTCTATGTGCGTGGGAGATGCGACGTCTGTTCTGTGCCAGAGGGCTCCGCCCTTTACGGCTTTAACGCCTTCCAAAGATAACCGTCGTGCTTCGCTGATGTCTGCGCCTATGCCAACGACGCCTACGGCTCGGGATTTAAGCGCGAAAGTTTCACTGTCACGCAGTTCCATAGCTGCAGGATAAACACGAACCTTATCGCAGTATTTTTTGGTCAGTTCGTATGCTTTTGTCAGGTCAACAGGCTTGTCAATTTCATTTTTATTTACTAAGTTTGGAAAGGCGTCTATGTAGCCGCCGTAGTTTGGCGGAACCTTATAGGTTAAAACTGTTGCCCTCTTTTCCAGTTCAACGTGTGTCAGGTTGCCTTCCAAAATTTTGAAACAAACATCCACAAAATCGTCCTCTAAAATTGGCAAAATATTGATTATCTCTGGGTCGCCGGGTCGGCTGTTATTTTCAAGAATTTTCGGCTCTTTGCCAGTATGCATGAAAGCAACGTAGAAAGGAACACCTCGCAAACCAGTGTTGTCTTTTCCTTTCCATTTTTCAAAAATTCGGTTAACGATTTCAATTTCTTTGGCTCTATCCGAGTTTGTCATGAAAGGCAAAACGTCGCCAGCGTCTTTGTAGGAGCCCATGCCTCCAGTGTTTGGTCCCTTGTCGTCGTCAAAGGCGCGTTTGTAGTCTCTCGTTTCTGGTAAGGGCACAATATGCTTACCGTCACAGAAAGCTTGAAAACTTGACTCTTCGCCTTCAATTTTTTCTTCTATGATGACTGCGCCGTGCTGGAAATTAGCCAAAAAATGCTCCATGAGCTGCTCTCGGGTTGTGAAGTGGTCGCCCCACACGCCAACGCCTTTTCCAGCGGCTGGTTGGTCTGGCTTCACGACTGCCATATTGCCGAGTTCGTCAAGCCATTTGTAAACTGCCTTTTTCACTTCTTCTTGGCTTTTGTAGTTTTTTGGGTGGAAGATTTTGTAGCGAGGATTTGCTGTGGGCACAATTTCTTCGAACAACACGCGTTGCTGCACTTTGCTTGCTTCTATGGCGTGGTCTTTTGTTGGACAAATCATGGGTATGCCGGTACGCTTTTCCACGAGGTCGCGTACGCCTTCGATTATGGGTTTTTCTGGACCCACTATGCCAAAGTCAATTTTGTCCTTGTTGTTTTCTGCGAATTTGCAGATTTTCTCGACATTCAAGTCGGGTATGACTGCATGCTTTGTGGCGTTTTTTGCGTTGAAGGGGTTTCGCTGTTTATCCGCAATGTAGAGATTCACATTGTAGTTTTGGCTTCTTATGAAGGCGTCAACCATGGCGGCTTCTCTTGCGCCATACGACACTACGAGTATGCCCACTTTTTCCATCGTCAAATCTCCAGCAAGATATTTACAAAATAAACGTGAAGCCCTAATTATTTTTGTCCATTACATGTTTTGAACTAGCTGTTCTATCTCGTAGAGACGACCAGTTTCTTCGTAGCCCTCAAGAAACCGTTTCTTCATTTCATCTGCGATTTTCTGCGCTAACGGCGTGGGATATTTGCCTGTTACGCATGCCATGCAAAGCTGGTCTCGAGTGAAGCCTGTTGCCTTCACAAAGTTTTCTATTGACTGATAACGCACTGCGTCTGCGCCGATTATTTCTGCTATTTCCTCTGGTGTGCGCTTCGAGCCGATTAATTGCCCGTAAGTTGCCATGTCTATTCCGTAGAAGCATGGTCCAATAATGCGTGGGAAAGTCACGAACAAATAGACTTTTTTGGCGCCCATTCTGCGAAGTTTTTCTATTACGATTTTTGTTGTGTCGCCTCGGACTACGCTGTCTTCGGTTATTATGACGCGTTTGCCTTCGAATTTTGTTGGTAAAATGTTGATTTTTTTGTCGATTGTTGCGTACCGTTCCTTGTTTAGGAGGATGAAAGCTCTTTCGGTTACATAACGGTGTCGTCGCGAAGCCCGTTCCCATCTCAACCCAGACTCTTCATGCGCTCCCAAAGCGGCGTCGTCGCCTGTTTCTGGCAACGAGATGATTACGTCTGCATCTTTAACTACGTCTGGGTTTTCTCTAACAAGGTTTCTTCCAAACTCTTCGCGAACTTCATAAACATACTTATCGTCAAACCGCGAGTCTGGACGGGCAAAATATGCGAATTCGAAAGCGCAAAACGCCTTATGGTTACAATTAACTAATTTTTCTTTTTGGAAGCCGTTTTTTGACACGGTTATGAGTTCGCCGGGTTCGATTTCGTGGTCTCGTTGAAAACCATTTATGTCTAAGCCTACGGTTTCCGAAGAAAACGCAAAAATTGTTTTTTCCATGTTGTATCCTGCGCACAGCGGTCTTATTCCATGCGGGTCTTTGAAGGCGAAGAATTTTCCGTCTTTTGTTATTCCAGACACGGAGAAGGCGCCTTCAATTTCTTGCATACATGTTTCGACTGCTGGCGTGAGAGGTTTGCCTTTCATGAGTTCAATGAGGAGTTTGTGGCAGATGAGGTCTGCGTCACATTCGTAGGAAAAGCCTGGAAACTCTTTCGTTATTTCTTTCTTAATCTGGAACGTGTTAACCACATTGCCGTTGAAGGAGATTGCAAGTTTGTGACCGTTCTTTGAGGCTGTAACAGGTTGCGTGCCCTTTATGAGGGATTTCTCGTCGGTTTTTCCAGAAGTGGTGTATCTGACGTTTGCGATGCCAATATTGCCTGGCAACCGTCCAAACCATTCTTGGATGGCGCTTGTTTTTATTTTAGGTATAAGGTCTAAGCTTCTGTGAACATGAAATTTGCCATCGTGATACGTGAGAAAACCGTGCGATTGGTGTCCACGGTGGTTTTGGGCGCGCATTCCCCAGTATATGTATGTGAATATGGGCTGGTTTTCGTAGTTTATTGCAGCGAAGACCCCGCAGCCTATTTTGGCTCCTCTCCTGTCTGAGGGGCAATAGAAGTGAATTGTTATTTATCAGTTTTTAGAACATTTTTAAATAAAAAGTCCATGAACTGAGAATTATTCTTGATTTTATGGTTTTATGTCTAAAATTTCCTTTCGTTCTTTGCCTTTCAAGTCTCGAATTGCGTAAAGTGTGATTACTGCTGAAACGCCTTTTTGTCTCAGCCACTTCACGTAGTTGAGAACTTTTTCTCTGTCGCCGCGCATGCAATCCTTGAGCGCCCAGCCAACGCCTTTTCGAACCATGTCCTCTTTATCCCAAATTAGGTTGTCACATAACACTAACGCTTCGTCCGTAAATTTTCCGCTCATCCCAACTTTTCTTGTGAAAACAACAACGCTTGCTCTTCGTTTCCACAAATTGTCTGATTTGTTCCATTTTTCTAAAAGATCAAGGGTTTCATTTGGATATGCCATCAGCAAAGGTTGTATAACATAAAGGCTGAATCCATCTGTGGTTCCCCAATTGTTGAGGCAGTTAGCAAGTTCATCCAAAAAATCGAAATCTGACGGCTTCATTTCTTTTGCTCCTTGTGCCAAAACTACAATTCCGAAGGTTGATTGCTCGGAAAAACCAGATTCGAAAAACATTCTTGACAGGTCAAGTTTTTCTTGTAAACTTAATTGTTTGAAGGTGTTGCGGTGTTTTTTGATAAGTTCCTCGAGTTCTGCGGTTTTGATTCCGTAAGACTTGTGTCCCGCTGTTTTGTGATAATATTTGTCCAGTTTAGCTCTTTCAGCATCAGCCCTTTTCACCAGTTCACCGACAATTTCCAAATACAAATCCTTTATTTTCACACACAAACCCTTGTAAACTCTTTATAATTGAAGCAACTGTTCTTATCGTTTTCGTCAACCAAGTGACCGAGTAATTGGTCACTTTTTTCCACAATGAATAATTGAGTTGTCCATATGTTTAGTTTCTCTCAAGGAAGTGGAAAGAATACAGGTGACACCTATGGAAATGAAACCAGACCATGCTACATTTAGGCATTACTTGTTTTTCTGGTCTGGGCAGCTTGTTTCGCTGCTTGGCTCTTCTATTGCACAGTTTATTATAATATGGTGGATAACAATCACAACGCAAAGCGCGTTATATTTGTCGCTTGCGTCTTTTCTAGGCTTGGCTCCAATTGTTATTCTTGCTCCGTTTACCGGTGTTTTCGCTGACCGTTGGAATCGAAAAATGCTTATTGCATCTGTGGATTTGCTACAGGCAGTGGCTACTATAATTCTTATAGTGTTTTTCTGGCTTGGCGGCATCTCAATCTGGATAGTGTTGCTTCTGCTTTGTTTTCGAGGCGTTTTCCAAGCTTTTCACTCGCCCACGGTGTCGGCAATCACTCCTTCGATGGTTCCACAGGATAAGTTAAGCCGAATGAACGGATTGAACTATCTTTTTTCTGGGGCGGTGTATCTGGTTGGTCCCATTTTGGCTGCGGTTTTACTTCAAGTGTGGCAAATCTATCAGATTCTCTGGATAGACTTCGCAACCTTTTTAGTGGCAATAATACCGCTGCTGATGATAAGGATACCTTCTGTCAAAAAGAAAAGCGAGAACAGCTCGTTTAAAGTAGACCTCGTGGAAGGATTCAGTTTCATTAAACATGCAAGAGGTTTCATGCCTCTCATCGTATTAGCGACCGCTCTAAATTTTCTCTTCACGCCGTTCTCCACTCTGCTTTCCTATTTAATTGTTTTTGACCATTTTGGAGAAGCCACGGAGTTGGCTTTCGTCACCGCATCTTTGCAAGCTGGAATTCTTGCTGGCGGCTTGTTCATGTCAGTTAAGAAGGAATTCAAAAACAAAATGGCAGTGTGCATGGCTTCGATTTTTGTTGCTTTTGTTGGATACGCACTTGCAGCGTTGACGCCCACTGGCATGTTTTGGTTCATGGCTTTAAGCGTGTTAATCCTAACTTTGTGCCTTCCAGTGGCTAACGTTCTGATACAAACAATAACTCAGACGGTTGTTCCTTTAAACATGCAAGGCAGAGTAAACGCGGTTACGATGGCGTTAGCCACGGCTGCTCAACCCGTTGGAATGATTATTTCAGGAGCCATAGTGCAGTTTGTCAGAGCATCCTACCTGTTTCTGGGATGCAGCCTTTCAGGCATGTTAATACTAATATTTTCTTGGCTTTTCACCGACGTTAAACACATAGAAAAAATACGAAAATTGGAGTAATTATCGAAAAAAGAAAATGCGTAAGAGTTCGCAAGGTTTTGGAGGAGTTTGAGGTTAAGCTTGTGGGGATTATTCCGAGAAGTGTTTAGCATAAAATTTAATAGTTAAGCCAGAGTTTAATTACTCTGGAGGAGTGTCACCGCCTAGCCCAAATTGAAGGGCAGAAAGAGAACAAAAAAAGGATGGGGAGTAAAGATGAAAACAGCAATGAAAGCGGCTCTAATATTGATGGCGGTACTGACGGTGACTTACGTTAGTGTGGTGGTGTATGCCAATACTAGTGCTAATTCCCACCGCTACGTTGTCTATGCAGCATTTAAGTATGAAGGAGATACACCACCGACCGAGTGGTACACGCCAGAGCAACTAGGAATATGTGGTGTAACAGAGCATGGAGGAAATGGTTTTTACTGGCTTCATATAGCAGTTGACCCAGAAAAAGAACCTTTCCTATTACAGGAAAAACAACCAATCTTCCTATACAAAGATAAGTATTATCAAGTTTCGCCACATTGGGTAACCCCCGGATTACCCGAAAGCGTCAAGCAATGGCAAATTTCAATTGGTGGAGTATTGGGAGCAGGCTGGGTATTGACCGGAGTGCTATTTCTTAAGTGGAGGAAGAACGGATGAAAAGAATAATGTTGTGTGTACTAATACTTTTACTGTTAACTTTGACTTTTCAAGGTGTCCTGAGCGCCCAAAAAGTTTTAGCAACTGCAAATGATGGCTTATGTGTCGATTATGGGTTGCCGAGGATGTTCCACGTGAACCAATGCCAGAAAACTACACCACTGAAGATTATTTGAACACTACAAACCCATATGCTGATACAATAGGGCCACTGAGTCCATTGGATGAAGTTGACGACCCAGAAGGTGCTAATCCAATTTATGCTCTGATTTTCGGAGACGAAGAGGAGAGATCCATAACACGGATATTCCACGTCCCTTACACTTGGGATATGTGGGCTAAACTTCAATTAGAACGAGGTGACGAGGCATTAGTGTCAAACTTCGGAATAGATATAAGAATTCTCGGTTTTATAGAATGGGACAGCGACGACAGCCTTACCACAACGACCCAACTCTGGTATGAATTGGAAGCAGAAACAAAGCAATATCTTGGACAATGGTACGATGGACACTGGTGGGATAATTACGTCGATGCGGTCATTGGGATAACAGCGCAAACAACCACAGATAACATTGCAGGACTAGCGCCGAGTCCAATATTTGTAGACCGACAAAGGATTTTTATACTCTTGAAATGGCAAGTGTACTGGGCAGACGACAATCTAGTTCAACACGAAGTTAGTCACCTCTTCTATGCGCCTGACCATGATTCCACTTGTTGTGCTATGGCTTATCATACCCATTGGCAATGGTTTATATGGGAAGATGGCCTTTGGCCAGTTTTTGCATGGGTGGGTTGCAGCTATACTTCATACCACTGGTGTTCAACTTGTAGTAGCATCATTAACAATTATCAAGAGCAAAAAATTAACCCTATTCCATACTGGAGTCGGACTACAT
>JAIMAA010000029.1 GCA_023512225.1 Candidatus Bathyarchaeota archaeon | reverse complement strand
GGGACGGGTATTCCAACACGTGTCATTTCGCCAAGATTTGCATTTTTGCCTCCTACTAATGGAATGTCGGTTTTTCGAAGGTTTTCAAACCACATTACTAAATCTTTTTTCATTTCATTCAACCGTTTTCGCCTCTTCAGTTCGCATTTTTTCTACAACTATTCGACATGGAATGGGAAGTTTGGCGCTTCCGCGTTTCAAGGCCTCTTTCGCCACTTCAACTCCGTCTGCATTCACGTTGATTGTTATGATTGTCTGGTTGGGTTCAACACGCGCGGCTGTTCCAATCGGTTTCCCGAAGGACCTGCGCATGCCATCTTGGAGACGGTCTGCATGGGCGCCAAAAATCATTTTGTTTTCTCTAAGGATTATGTGAGGGTACGGATGAACATCTAAACGATAATTGTTTTGAAATTTATCCATTAAAGGACGATTAGCCGCCACACGTGCAGCCTCTAAAGCGTTGTGGCGAATCTGGGCTCTTTCCAACGCGATAAGTTTGACTGCATACTCAAACTTTGCTTTAGTATCTCCCATAGTGAATTTGGTGATTTTTGGCGGTGGAAAGCCTTTAACGAAGTCTTTTCTAGAGTAAGGCTGTCCTTTAACGGCTCTGTAATTGCGTGCACGCATTTTGGGTTCCCTTTTCTGCATACATAAGCGTGATATTTAAACGATTTGTTGACCTTGCCTTTTGATTAAAGTTATGAATTTGGAATCAGTTTTGAAAATTCAGAAAGACAGTTTACGTTTTTATAGGGGTAACGGTTTATTTTTGAACCATATCTTTGCCAGTTCTTCATAGTTTGGAAAGACGCTTTTGAGTATTGGAATGTACATTCGCATTTCTTCTTCATTTAAGTATTGGAATTGGTATTCACCCATGTAAGGCGACGCCTCGCCGTCTCTTGTAACAAATTCAACATGCATGAAAGGGTCGCCGCGTTTAATGGTGATAGGGCATCGGTCATTGCTGAGGTTTACGAGTTCTAAGGCTAAGCGTCCAATGAAGCCGCTGTGGACTTTTGCTGCGTTTAGGAAGCTTAAGCCCATGCGGCCGTATTTGCTTTTGGCTGTTAAGTGGGCGACATAGTTTGGTGGTGTAAAGACGATTTCGTAGGTTATCAGGTTTTTATGCTCCAAATAGTGCAGAGTGGTTTCTTCTTTTACAGTTAGGATGTAGCCGTCGCCGTCAAGCAGGTTATGGTCGTATGGATATATGCACTTATACTTTTCAATAAGCTCCTTAAGCTTGTCCTTACCAAGGATACACATCTTATTAGCGCCTCATATTAGTGTTCTAGCAATACAGAAAACCTCACGCTATAAAACTTTTTAACACGAACGTGTATGCGCGCAACTGCTGATAGCCACTCTACTAGGAGCCAACTATGGTTGCAATGATTATGTTAGTGAGATTGCTGGTCATTTGTTGTTAAACAAAATATTTTCGCACTCAACAAATTTACAGGTCTCCAGTAAACATAAAACAAATTACTAGTAATACCACCTCTAGATTCATGCGACACCAAAGCCGTGCTAACAAACAAAACAGATGGACAAACCTATGCAATAAACACTTTCAGACTAAAGGTTCAACCTATTTATAAGGGGGCTATACTTTCTCTGCGCGTAACAGTTCCTCATAACCGTAACATGCAAAGTTAAGTAAAACTCCTCCATCAAACAATACCCAACAAAAGAGGAACGAACAAAATGAGTTGTAAACACTGCAATAGCCAAGCAGTTTACGCATGCAATGTCTGCGGAAAGCCACTATGCCCACAACACGCCAAACTTCGAACATTATGCCCAGCATGCCTAAAGAAGACCACGTTAAACTACACCATTGTAAAAGCGAAAACGAAAAGGGAAAAAGAGAAAATTCGAGAATTTGTAGAGCGCTTCTGGGGAGAACAAGAACAGTTAACCTTTGACAAAAGATTCATTGTCGCTGAACTTCCTACATACATCGCAAGAGAGAAAGAGAGCATCGTTGGTTTCATCTCATTCGCCGAAACAGAAGACGCCACCATAATCGTGGCTCTAGGCATTCTCCCACAATGTCAAAATGCCGGAGTAGGCAAAGCTCTAATCAAAAAAGTCGAAGCCGAAACCAAACGATTAAGCAAAAAACAGTTGCTCGTTTCAACATCAAACGACGATTTGCCAGCATTAGCATTTTACCAAAGCTTAGGCTTCCAAATTTACGAAGTAAAACCAGACATCATAGCAGAGAAACACGGAAAAATCATTAAGGGAATAAGCGGATTACCAGTGAGAGACGAATTAAGACTGCGAAAAATTATCCCTTAATAATACCACGCTCACGCCTTATCCCATCTAAAGTTTCCTTCGCCACATAATACTTAGCAAACAATTCAGAAAGCCTTTCACAAGGATATTCTACACAGAAACCACAATTCTCAACCTTCCTTTCCCTTCCACACTTCCTTATCTCACAATCATTACAGTACCAAAAAATTCGCGAACTATCGCTCACACAACCATCACAGTTAATGTCCTCCAACTTGTACTCTCGCCCGTACTGCTTAGTAAAAATCTCAGCCACACGCCTTCGCTCTGCATCATCATTCTTCTGTGTGGCAACAAAAACCGGACAATCAGAACACACTATCCCACAATAACCAATAAGCTTACCCAAACAAAGTCTCTCCAACAGCATATTAGAACTATAAACAGATTAATCTACCGTTCAGCCTTCATAAGCACCAACGTCTCAAAAAAAGGCAAATTACGCTTCGCAACAACACTTGCCTTCAAACCTTCCCTAGCAAAACCTTCCAAAGTTTCTTCAACACCCGCCAAAGTAGACTGCATCAAAAAAATTCGCCCACCACGCCCAAGATGACGAGGCGCTTCCCGTATAAAACGGTCAATCACCCTTCTACCATTCTCCCCGCCTGCCCAAGCATGCTCAATCCAAGATACTCTTTCACTAAACTCAACAGGTAAGTAAGGAGCATTGAAAAGAATCAAATCAAACCGCCCGTCCATTCTAAACGGCGAAAACAAATCACCCCGCACAAAGAACATTTTGTCTATAACCCCATTCAGCTCAGCATTTTCCTTCGCACAACGCACAGCATAAGGATTTATGTCAACCACAACAACCATAGACGCTTCCTTCGCAACAATCACCCCCAAAATGCCACATCCAGTACCCACATCAAGAACAAAATCACCCTTCCTAACAGCCAAATTCTCAGCAAAAAGAAACGAATCCTCAGAAGGCTCGTAAACATTCTCCCAAACATAAAAAACATAATCTCTAAAAAACACTTTTTTACACGCTAAGCGCATTCGCTAACACTCCAAAATCTTCAGGCGCCAATTCCCTAACCCGTTTATTACAAAAAGGAACAACCGTTCCAGAACGCGTATTCTTCAAAAACGCCGGAATGGCATTCCTAACTTTCTTGTTGCGCTGCGTAAACAGCAACCGCACCAACCGCTTGAATAATTCTTCGTTCTCTAATGCGAATGGACGAGGCTTCTTTGGCTTCAAACGCACAACAACCGAATCAACTTTCGGCTGCGGATAAAACATCACTCTGGGAACATCATCTAATAACTCAATTTCAACATAATAATACGCAAGAACAGCTAACCATCCATAGTCGCCACTTCCAACAGAAGCCACAAGCCTATCCGCAAACTCCCTCTGAAAAACTAAAACTGCACAATCAAAACGTCTGTTCAAAAGCCACAAAAGTAAACGAGAAGAAATATGATAAGGCGGAACAGAAACAACCTTACTAAACTCTGGAATTGCCGCTTTGAGAATGTCACCCTCAATTATCTGGATATTTGTCAAATCTTTAAGCTGTTCACGTAAAACTTTTGCAAGCCTTGTGTCAAATTCAACAGCTAAAACACGCCCACATTTGCTCGCAAGAAAACGTGTCAAAAAACCAAAGCCAGCACCAATCTCCAACACCACATCCTTATTGCACACCATTGCATAATCAATCATCCGCTGGAAAATTAACGGCTCAACCAAAAAATTCTGTCCTAAAAGCTTCTTCGGAAAAATTCGATGCGTTCGAAGTAAAAACTTCGTTTCAGCTAACAATCCCATATTACCACAAGTAAACTATTGAGCCCGCGTAAACAATCGATACTTGCTCTCGCCTGCCAACTCCTCCAAAACACGCTTAGTAATCAACTTAACCGGATTAGGCAACTCCGTACGCTTCTGCAAATCATCAAAATTCTCAAAAGGCTTCTTCTCACGCTCATTTATAACCTGCCACATGTACTTCTTGCCTATACCCGGGATAAGCTCCAACGCGTGCATCCGCGGCGTTATAGCCCTTGCAGTATTAAAAAAGTTAATGAACCACTTTTCACGATTCAAAACTATTCTGCTAATAATCGTAGGAAGCTCCATCTTCGCAGCAGCCGTCAATTCCTCATAACTCACCCTCCCAATAATATACGTAATCTCCTCACGCGCATCCTTACCCACATAAACACGGTCATGAGGCTTAAGCATAATACCTTCTTTAGCCAACGCCTCCAAAAGAGTGAAAAATTCTTCACCTATCAACTGCACAAGCGCTCCCGCTCGGTAACCAGCCCTGCCAGTAGGGCGAATCCCAGGACGCCCATGCGGCAAGAAGTCTAAGACGTAAGCATATTCCTCGTATCTTTTCTCCATCATGTTCGCCTTTATCTTACACTCTTTTTGCTTAAAAAATAGTTGCTAAAACGGTTCATTCAGGCTTTCCGATGTTCATCCAAAAGGGCGACCATAGCTTCCAACTTTGACGTCTCAATGATCTTGCGACCGGCAGCAAGAAAAACCCTTAACTCGTCAACGCTCTTCGGCATGCAGTTGACTATTTGAACTGCTTCTTCCTCATCCAAACCAAATTCTTTCTCAAGCTTTTCCACAAGTTTTTCAGCTGCCTCCGCATTTACCTTCGAGAATTTAGAAACATAATCATAAGTGCGCCGCTGGAACTGATCCAGATTCTCCTCGCCAATTGACCCCAGCAATTTTTTAACTTGTGGAAGAGTAAGCTTCTTTTCCTTCTCGCTTTTTCCCGCCATCTCAATCACGCTTTAAATGGCTCTAAATGTTCTGGTCTTACAATAATCTCCTTAACCGCGTCTCCCTGCGTAATGCTTACGACATAGCTTCGTCCGCGTTTGTCAATTATCGTGCCAACCTTACCTTGGTAACGCCTATGCGGCATGCCCTTCTGAACGCTGGGGTCTATTTTGATGACTACGCTGCTTCCAGAAGGATACTCATAGAGCAGTTTGCTTAACTTTGCTTTGCCACGCTCTCGCGGTTCCTTCCGTAGCAGACGCCGAGTCCCTGAACGATATCCCTTTGACTTTTTCATCCTTCCACCTTTTCAATCTTTAATAACTACATTTAAAACATCGAGTTTTATAGGCTTCGCTCTGTTTTTGAGAAGCTCTGAAACGCTTGGAGTTGTTCTTCCATCATCTCCAGTCACCAATTCTTTAACGTAAAGCCCTCCTTGGCATCGTATTTTCATTTCAACCTTTTTAGGCGACAAAACCTTTACTTTCACGTCATATATGTACTTTTCCCGCGTTAAATCCGCTCGTCGATGCAAAACACGTGTTGGTGTCTTCTGTTTAATAATGGAATTTGTTAGCTTATCTTCAAGAAGTTGCATGTCTTCTTTCGTAATTTCATTCTCAAACTCGACTATTACACGATACTCTTTCTGTGTAGATTCAGCCTTCTTCAACTTTCGAACCGCGTCTTTATTTGAAAATTTCAGATTTGAAACTTCAACCTTGCCCCTTGCGTAAGCATTTACATCATTCTCTAATTTTTTAAGGTCTAAGAACCGCTTTTTGGGTTTCGAAATTTCAATTACGAAGGGTCTGCCCTTGCCAAGCATGCGCGCGTCGATGTCTTCCCTTCCAGACGCATGAAATGATGTTTTTGCGCCACCTGTCGCGTCCAGAAAAAGTTTTCCAATAATTTCCTCAACCGATTCCTGATACATTTTTCCAGTCCAATTACATTTTTCACAACCTTTTCCTCTGCAGTTCGAACAGAACCATTTTGATTGCGGTATACCTCTGGCAAGTTTTTTGTATCGCCCAGAAATGAAAAGAGGGTTCACTTGAAGCCCTATCTTGTTAGTGAATGGGTCAACAAGCACAACTACTTCTGGTTTCTTATGCTCCACAGCTTTTTCACTGTATAAAGCAATTTTCTTACCCAGTATTCTTCCAAACTCGGTTCGCATACTTTCAGCATAGCCTACTCCAAACTCAGCCCTAAACTCGTCCTCTCGTTCCTCTATAAAAAGAGGTAATTCTACACCGACCAAAAAGTTGTTATATTCATAATCCTCAAGCTGCTTTAATGCCCTTTTTGCCAAATCGTCAGTCGTTTCAAATTTATTTTCACATAAAAAGCATGTCTTAAGCAGGTTTTTTTCTGGAACCCGCCTTTTCATTTTGTGCAGTATTTCTTTGGCTGTTTCGAAAAACCCGTTGGTTGCAAGGATTTTGAGGGCTTTGATGCCTTCTTCAGTTTTGGAAAGGGCTAATGCGTGCGCTTCCAATGTTAACGCAAGTTTTATTGCTTTTCCTCGTGCATCATTTTCTACTCCATGCCCAAGCAGAGCGAATTGCCTTCCTAAACAATGGTCGCATAGGGGACGCTTTTCAAGCATTTTTAACGCTTTTTCTAAAATGCCAGAGTCCATTGTAAGTCCTTTCCGAACCACCGTTTAAATTACTTAAAATCAAGCGGCAAACCTTTCCCGAAGAACGGAAGCTTCTTCTTTCTCCTAAGCGACTTCAACATTTTACGCATCATCACATACTGTTTTAGAAGTTCTTTCACTTCCTTTTCGCTTGTTCCCGAACCTCTAGCAACACGTTTAATTCTAGAAGCGTTGAAAATTTTCGGGTTATCCTTTTCTTCAGGCGTCATGGACTGAATCATAACACGCCACTTTTCTAGACGGTCTTCAGCAGTGTTCAACATATCCTCAGGTATGTCATAAGACATCCCGGGAACCATCTTCAAAAGTTTCCGGAAAGTTCCCATTCCCTTCATGGCTTCAAACTGTTCATACATGTCTGTCAACGTAAATTTGCCACTTAGAATAGCTTTGGCTTTTTTCTCAGGCACTTTAATTTCTGCTTCGCGAACTTTTTCCAGCAAAGTTTCAAGGTCGCCCATTCCTAAGAGTCGCCCAACAAAGCGGGAGGGAATGAAGGCTTCTATGTCTTCTACTTTTTCGCCAGTGCTGATGAACTTTATGGGAGCACCAGTGGCTGCAACCGCAGAGAGAGCGCCGCCTCCTCGTGCTGAACCGTCCAGTTTCGTGACAATAATTGAACCTAAAGGTGTGGCTTCGTTGAAGGCTTTCGCTTGAGCCGTCGCTTGTTGCCCAATTGTTCCATCAATCACAAGCACAATCTCGTCGGGTTTAATGTTTTTTTCAAGCATTTTCATCTCTTTAATTAGTTCCTGCTCCTCTTTGTGGCGTCCTGCCGTGTCAATTATCACAATTTCCTTGTCGCTGAATTGTTTCAAACCGTCAAGTGCTATTTTAACAGGGTCCTTTGCTTTTGGGTCGCCGTATAACGGCACATTTATTCTATTTGCTAATTGTTGCAATTGGGCGTATGCTCCGGGTCTGTACGTGTCCACACATATAAGCGCCGGTTTTAATCCTCTCTTCTGATAATATCTTGCAAGTTTAGCCGCTGCGGTTGTTTTTCCTGACCCTTGAATTCCAACAAGCATTATCACGTTGCGTTTTCCGGGTTCCACCTTTATTGGTGCGGGTTTTTCTCCGAGAAAACGAGTTAATTCTTCATAAACAACTTTTATCACGTGTTCGCGGCGTGAAATGCCTGGCGGAACTTTTTCTTTCAGGGCTCTTTCTTCTATTCGCTTGGAAATGTCGAGTACAAGTTTAACGTTAACGTCTGCTTGTAGCAGAGCCCTTTGTATGTCGCGTACAAGTTCTTTAACTGTAGCCTCATCTACTATGGATGCTTTGAAAACTTTTTTTAGGGCTTCGTAAAGTGTGGAGCCCAAGCGTTCTAGTGCCATGTTGTTTCTCCAGATTTTAAACAGTTTACGCTTTTAAATAGATATTCTGCTCTTTAAGCTTAACTTGCATAACCTTTTTACGGTTAATTTTTAAAAGAAGAGGTTGAGGGTTGAAGTTTGAGTGAAGAAGTTAAAATTGTAGAGAAGAAGGAGATTTCGCCCGGCACTACAATGCTGTTTGGTTTTCCAGATGTTGGATTGGTTGGCGTCATTGCAGCGTCACATTTGATAGAAGAACTTAAAGATTTTGAAGAAGTTGCGTTCATGGATTCAAAGCTGCTACCGCCGATAATTGTCTTACATGAGGGCTTGCCGCATTCTCCTATAAGAATTTTCGGAAACACTGAAGTCTTGTTAGCTGTTTCTGAAACCGCCATATCTGCAGACATAATTTATCCTGTAATGAACGCGTTGATTGACTGGGGAAAAAGCAAAAATGTTAAGATGATGATTTCACTGGGCGGCATTCCAACACAAGACAGACAAGATGTCCAAGAATTGAAAGTTTTTGCTGCAGCATCAAACCCAGATATACTGAAAATGGTGCAAGAGAAGGGTATAGAAATATTGAAGGAAGGATACATGGTTGGTCCCCAAGCGCTTATGCTCCAGCGATGCGCGACTATGGGTTTGCCTGCAGTAGCATTACTTGCGCAGTGTTTTCTTAACTATCCAGACCCTGAAGCTGCTGCAGAAGTGTTAAAAGGATTAGCAAACGTTACCGGAATAAAAGTGGATGTTTCAAAACTTCTGGAGAAAGGCGAAGAAATTCGTTTGAGAGCTAGAGACGTTATGAGACGAACACAGCAAGAGATGACTAAAATGAAGAAAACGCAGGAGTATGACATTCCATTGTACGTTTCGTAAGGAGGTAATACGAATGTCTAGCAGAAGAAGACGTTCAATCTTCGACCTGATTGATGAATACTTTGACGAATGGGAAGAATGGTTCGAAAGGTTTGGAGAACGATTAGTAGAGAGACCAAGCTGGAACCAGAAAACTTGTGCCGTGGAACCTCTCCGTGACATAATGGTGACGCCGACAGAAGTGATAGTGACTGTTGATTTGCCCTACACAGAAGAGAGCACGGTGCATGTTAAGGTGTTAGACGAAGATACTCTTGAGATATCAGCGAAAATGAAACGAAAAATACGTCTCGAAGAACTGGGCATAACACACTACAAAGGCGAATTCCAAACATTCCATTGTCAAACGCGCATTCCAGTGCCTGTACAGATGGATAAAATGGCTGTGCGTTTCAAAAAGGGAATATTAGAAGTGCGCATACCACGCAAACATGAATACACAATCCCTATGGAATAAGCGTGGAAGCCTCAGCCCATAAATGTCTTCACAAATCAGACGGCTCTTCTCGCATCATCGGCTTCAATAAACATAAACACTAAACGAGAAAATAAACTTTGATGGAAAGTTTTAACAATAAGATACGCTAATTTCTAGAAACAGCTTAATGGTGAAAGCTCATGGCAACCGAACGCGCTATTCAATTCGCTGTATTTGCACTTTTGCTTGTAGGTTTAGGTGGCGTTAGCGCTTGGGCAAGTTACACGTATGTTACACCAGATGTGTTGAAGTTTGCTGGCATAGCATTAAGTTGGGGAATAATTCTTCTAGTCCTTTACTTAGGCTTCAAAAAACTCAATTGGGAGTGGTGGGGTTAGTTAAGTAACAAGCCCATCACCAGCTCATCGTAATGTTTACCATCTTCTCCGAAGTATGCATCCTTCATCGTCCCCTCAATTTTGAAACCAAACTTCTGATAGAGATGAACAGCGATTTTATTATCAGCAACGACATGTAAACCCACTCGGTGCAATCCTTCCTCCTTCGCAAGTTCTATAAGCCTAGCAAGCATTGCGGTTCCCAATCCTACATTATGAAAACTTTGGTGAAGGTACATCACCAAATCACCTGTTCCTCTTCTCCGTGCATGAGGATTCTTGAAAATCTGCGCATGCCCGACAACATTGCCCCTGTATAAGGCGATTATTGCTATCATGTTCTGAAAATTGCTAAACCACCCACGTTCAAGTCTCTCCCGGTTATAAGGGGGCATCCCCCAACGTACAGCCTCATCCGAAAGAGACGCGTACATCTCGATAAGCTTCTCTTTATCATCCATCTGAAACTTTCTTATTAAAACGGTTCTGCCATCCTTTAACTTGACTTTTTTCAGCTAGCAAGAAGGCATAACCTCCAATAAAGAGCGACTGCCGGAGGGGTTTATTTCATTTGATGTTAAAATTCCAATTTTTCACTTTACTTTGTTCTCACTATTTTGATTTTGCCCATTATCCGCCAATATTCAATCTCAACGCCGGCAGCAATCTTTGCCTTCAATTCTTCCTCTTCGGGATAGGGAGCATCAAAATACTCGTAGGTTTCCAAGTCCATTATTTGAATGCTTGATGGAGTGACTGCGTAAACTTGTCCGCTGCGTTTTTCGATTATTGGAACCTCAGCATTGGCATCTACAGGTTTAACAATGCTCCTTTTTACGCCGTCAAAAACGCCAATTGCTACTATTCTTGCTTTGGCCGAGCCGTGTTTTCCAGGTTTTGATTTGGTTATGTCAACTATGCGGCATGGTTCATTATCGACAAGCATGTATCCGCCTACTCTTAAGCTGCCAACATCAACGGGTTTACTCATTCATCCACCAACCTATTATAGCCTTCATCCACAGCAATTTTAAACAACACCCATATAAGCGTTAACACTGGCGATGTCTCCCGCAAAACCCCTCTTTTTCTGTTTTTCATCTTAATAGGTGTTTCTTGTGTTTAAGTTTAATTCTGAAGTTTTAGAGTTTCTTTCTGTTTTGAAGACTGGAACGTGTAATGTTTATAGTCGAGGTTTGGCGGTTTTTCAGCAGTTTTATTCAAGCCAAGGGTCAATAAGGGATTTTTTAGACCGTGTAGAGCAGGATAGGTTTCTTCCAAGAAGCCAGAGGACACGTGTGGATCGTGTTACGCTTAACAGTTTTGTGGTTTGGCTTCGGAATAGAGGCTATAGCCCTAAGACTATTAGAATTTATGTGGGTGCTGTTCAAAGCCTTGCCAAATATTTCGACGTCCCAATAACCTTACGCTATGTGCAGCTGCCTCCAGCCCAGCCAATCAACAGGAAACATCCTTGGACCATAGGGGAGGTAGGCGATTTCATAGCCTATATGGACAAGCTCATGTATAAGAGTATAGCTGCTTCGATGGTTCAAAGCGGATTAAGCATTTCAGACCTTTTAGACTTAGCCTACAGAGACATTAAAGAGGAGATTGAAAAGGGCATAACGCCCATATGCCTAAGCCTAACCCGGAAGAAGACGGGCATCGTCTTCAAAACGTTTCTGGGCTATTGGTCTGTAAAGCTACTTAAAGATTATTTAGCTGATCAGAAGTTGAATGATGATGCACCGATTTATAACGTGTCTTCAAGGGCTGTGCACGCCTACTTTCGTAAAAGCGCTCAAAAATTTGCTAGCAAGTTTAAGGGCAGAAACCCTTATAGCCCTCACTCGTTAAGGGCTGCGTTTCGCACGTTCCTAAGCGATCATAAGGTTGACCCGCTATACATAGAGTTCTGGATGGGACACAAACTGCCTGAACAACAAGGCGCATACATTAATAAAAGCAGAGAAGGATGGCGACAAACATACGAAGAGCAAGCGGAACCATGGCTAACACCACCACAATGCATAGAAGACAAGTCTTAATTTAGGATGGTTTTATCGGTAAATCCTTTTTCTAATGTCTATTTTTGCAATGACTATTATTTTTTCTTGTTCGTAAACTTTGAATAGCGCTCTATAATTTCCTACGCGTAGTCTGAATGTGTTTGCTTCACCTGCAATTTTAACTATGTCGAGCCTAACCGCTGGAAAATCCTCAAGCTGTTTAAGCTTATCGATTATTCGTTGCTTGTCTTCAAGCCTAAGCCCCTTTAAAAACTCGTCCGCCCTTTTATGGAGGAGAACCCTAAACTTCATCGAGGGATTTCAACTCGTTAAAGCGCTTGTTCTTAACGATTTCATCAGCCTCTTTCAGCAACATGCACTCCTCAGTGGTTAGGAAAACATCTTCAAGAAAATCCATTATCTCATCAAGCTTCTTTCCTATTTCCTCGACTTTTTCCAAAACTGTTTCGCCCAAAAAACCACCCGTAACTATGAAATAGAAACACATCCTAATAACACTTACTTTTTACGAACCGTCAACGCTATAACGCAACAAGACAATTTTTCATCCTGCTTATTTGAAATGTTCCGTTAACAGCAACTAACAGGATATGTCAAAGTTTTAATTGGCGCTTTATGCTTAGTTATCTGTTATTAAGGTTTGCGAATCCCGTTGAAGGGAGTTGATGAATGTGCCTGTTGAGATTGGGTTGGAGATGTTTGCTGAGAAGCCTGTGGTTTTGCCGTTTTTTACTGGTTATGTGGCGCGTGGTTTGTTGTTGCATGTTGTGCGGATGGTTGATCCTGCTGCGTCTGGGTTGTTGCATGAGTTGGATGTGTCTAAGCCTTACAGTGTTACGCCTTTGCGGTTCAGGAGCAGAAGTCGTGTTGAGGCTGGTTATGAGCTGGATCCTTATTTTCCGTGTCGTGTGTGTTTTAGGTTTTTGAAGGATGAGTATAGCACGTTTATTCTTAATTATTTTCAGAAGCAGAATAGCCTAATGGTTTTTGACACGGTTTTTCGTATTGCAAGTTTAAGCGTTAACTGTAAGAGTTATGTGGATTTGGAGAAGGAAGCTGTGGCGGTTGATAGGTTTAGGCTTGTGTTTAGGACGCCTACGTATTTTGCGAGTTTGGGAAGTGGTTATCATTGGATGTTTCCTGACGCAGTTAAGGTGTTTACAAGTTTGATGCGGGGTTGGAATTTGTTTAGTGACGGTAGACGGTTTAGCAAGGAAGAGTATGTAGCCTATAAAGAATGGTTAGCGAAGAATGTGGGAGTATGTGAGTACGAATTGCATACACGATTAGCGGTTATGAGGAAGAAGAAGGCAACAGGCTTTGTTGGCTGGGTCACTTATGAAATGAAGGATAAAGAAAGCGAATGGAATAGAGTAACATGCATGTTAGCTAAATATGCAGAGTTTTCTAATATAGGAGGAAACAAAACAGGAGGATACGGAGTGGTGAGAATGTTGCCAAGCAGAGGTGAGAGCATTAAACAGAATTCTTGATAATTTCACTAAAGAAGAGATATTCAGAATAGCTCTTGACGGACACTCGCCATATTTTCATCAACTGGAAACTGTGGAAAATTTTGCTAATGGTAAATCTGTTGTTTTACGTGCACCTTGTGGATCTGGAAAAACTGAAGCCTGTTATGTTTCTTTGCTTTTTGGAAAAAATAGTTTTCCTGGCAAGTTAGTATATTCTCTACCTACACGGGCGTTAGTTGAAGATGTCTGTGAAAGAATAAAGCAAGGCATATGCAAAATAGGTTCACCACTAAGCGTATCGCCTCAGCATGGTGCTAATTCTGAAGACCCATTTTTCAAGAGCAACATCATTGTTGCTACGATTGACCAAACCGTTGGCGCATATTGTTGCACCCCATTAAGTTTGCCAGTACATTTGGGAAATATTCCTGCTGGAGCGGCGGTTTCTTCATTTCTCTGCTTTGATGAAGCACATGTTTATGACCATATGCTTGGGTTACAAAGTATGCTTGTTTTAATTGAACGTGCAGTTGAGCTTGAATTGCCTTTCTTGGTTATGTCTGCTACGTTGCCAGACTCTTTTATTGAGTGGTTTAAGAATCATGAGGAAATTAGTGACAAAGTAGCAATAGTTGAAGGGAAAGATGCTGATGTTCCAAAAAGACTAAACCGCCATGTTGTTTTAAGATGGAAGAGTAAGCTACTTGAATCAGAAGACGTCCTGAAAAATGCTTTCTCGTGGAGACGTATAATGGTAGTTTGTAATACTGTTAAACGCGCGCAAGAACTTTATTCTCTTGTCAGGGACTACTTGAAGAAATACGATTTTAGTGTGTACTTACTGCATTCTCGTTTTTTGGATCAGCATAGAAAATTAATTGAAGATCAGATGAAAGCTTCGCTGAAAAATCCTGATAAGAAGACATGTTTCATTACTACACAAGTTTGCGAGGTAGGATTAGACATCTCTTGCGATTTGCTGCTTACCGAACTCGCCCCTCCTGACGCGCTTATTCAGAGAATTGGAAGATGCGCTCGTGAGGGCGGTTCTGGCGAGGTTTGGGTTTTTGATGTCGAACATTGTGCGCCGTATGACAATGCTGAAATGAAAAATAGCCAAAAATACATTTCCGAGATATTGAATGGAAAGCGCTTTGGTTGGAATGATGAGTTAGCGTTTGTCAATGCGCTTCTAAATGATGAGTTTAAACTGATACTGAATGATAAAAAGCGTAGAGACAGGATTTTACTGAGTTTAGGAAATGCCGCTTTTAAAGGTGACAGATATGGTGTTGAGAGTAACATTAGAGAACTACTGAGCGCAAATTTGACTATACATGACCGCCCTGACAAACTTGGTTATCACGAAATTTTGCGTATGCCTTGGATTGATGTTGATGTGCGGGTACTGCAAAGACAGCTAATTAATGCCAAATTCTGGCAAATACGTTTTGATCATGATGAAAACGGTGAACCTGAATTCTGCTCCATTCCAAATGCTCCAGTGCACCCTTACAACTATTATGTTGTTCACCCTGACTATGCAGCATATGACGAAAATTTTGGTCTTAGGTTGGGCGAAAGAGGAACTAATCTTTCACCCATTATTACTCATGCTAAAATCAAACATGAATTTGAATACCAACGTGAAAGCTGGGAAGAGCATGCAAGAAGATGTTTAGTAGCGTTTAGCAATGTAAAATCAAGAGAGCGACATTGTCTTGAAACACTTTTAAGGTTACTTGAATTGAATATCACACAAACAGAAGGCTTATTGGCGTTATCTATTGCACTTCATGATTTAGGAAAGCTAAACAAGTCTTGGCAAGAAAGCATAGGCGTTGCTATGGGAGATACACCATTAGCGCACATACCATATTGTAAACGTACAAAAATTGCACATGCGGCAATATCCGCCGACGCATTATATCCTCTTTTTAGGAAACTTTTGAGTAAAAGACAACACTCAATCGCATTTAAACTCGCAATAGCACATCATCACCATACAAGAGCTGAAACTGTAGAGCCATATACTCTAAGTTGGGCGAATTACGAAAAGATCGTGGAAAAAATTTGTTCCGAATATTCTTTGGATGCCAGCCCCAAAGACATTCGAAAAACTGAAGAGCACCAGAAACGGTTAGAAACATCAATGATCAATTTGGAATCCACTTTTCCCTACACTATGTATTGCATAGTGTCAAGGTTCATCCGCCTTTCAGACCAAGATTCATTTAGTATAAATGGAGAAAAACTTAAAGACGGTGCTGGGTAAATAGCTTTTGTGGGCAGAATATGACCAAGTTTGTAATAAACAAGACTTCTTTTGAGATGTTCGACGTTTTTAGGGCTTACGGCTTAGCGTTTTTAATAAGTGGATTCGAAAATAGGGTAGAAGCCGACATCCATGATGTGGGTAATTTGTTCCTTATTAAGGTTGAAGGAGAAATTCCAAAAAAAGCTGATCCAAAACTTTTTGAAGAAATAGGGAGCTCTTGGCCATTAGTTTTCCAGACTTTCAAAAAACGAAAAGATTTGAAAGTCAAACATCCAATAGAAGAGGCAGAATACATAGCGACTTCTGAGTATGATAAAATTCTTGATGTTCATAGAAAATATGAATTTGTTCCCGTTTTTGGCAAGAAAATAGATGGAGGAAAGACATTCTACCAAACCATGGATGTCTCTGCTGCGAAAGGTTATAGAGAAGAAAAAAGGGACACTTATCATGATGGTAGCCAAATAGAAGTCGATAAATACTCTTGGGTTGTGGCTTCAATAGGTGCCGCATGGTTCGGAGTGTGGCCTCAGAATCTAATGAGAAGAGATGCCAACTTTCTCATGTGTATAGTTCCAAATCCGAAGAAAGTCCTCTTGATGTCTCATCGTGATGTTCAGAACGCCTTAGACAAAAGACTATGTGTTGTTTCTGCCAACACATCACTAATACATTATTCTGTGAAACTTGCTAAACTTACTTGGAACAAATCTGACGAAATAGATTACGACAGCGTGGTGTTCAATGTAATGCAAAAAACTGGACAACAGCCAAAACCGGGCGGTGGTGGCAGATATACTCTTGATTTACTGAATAACTTGGCAAGAACTCAAGAAGGTTTAGAAGTACTCGAAAAAATTGACAAGTTTCTTTTGCCAACTGACCCGCGAATCAAAGGCATACGGCAAGACATTGCACTGGCAGTTACTGATTTTCTTATGCGCCCCAGTTTGGATAACCTTCGGAGATTTGAAAGCTTATATATACGTGGTATGACAAATAAGAAAAACAGGTTCTTCCCGTGGGATAAACCACAATTGGAGGAGATGTTAAAATATGTCGAAATTGCATGAGCTTTATGCAAATTCGGCGGTAGAACACTTTGGATTGGCTCTAAGGATAGCAATCGGAAAGAGAGACCATGGCGGATGCGAAGATTACGCATCACTCGTCGAGTTGGATTATGTTGAAAAAGAAGAGCAGTTTGTCATCGTTTTGAAGAAGTTCCTAAGACGATTTGATGCATGTGCCCGAAGATGGGAACGCGAACACCCAGGAAGAAGTTCCTTTAAACCAAGCGAAAAAGATTTGGACGAAGTTGTAAAATTAGCGCAAGAATACGGTGTCCGCGTTGTTTGTGCCGCGATAATGTCTCATGCTCTTGTCTATTCAGAAAAAGGAGAAAAAGGATAATGAACGAAACAATCTACGAAATAAGTTTAGTTGGCAGAATTCGAATAGATGCACATTCTTTGAACAATGAAGGTACAGTAGGCAACGTTACGGAACCACGAACAATAGTCTTAGCCAATGGAGAGAAAACTGACGGCATAAGCGGAGAAATGCTTAAGCACATACATACAGAAGTACTATGGCAAATTGCAAAGGAGAAGAAAGTGTTCCTATGTCCCGCATGTCAAATTCTCAGTCCAATGAAAGCAGATGGTAATAAAGCAGTCACAGAGATGAAAGAGACTAAGTCGGCTCTTAACGAGGCTTTGAAATGTGTAGTATGTGACTTACATGGTTTCTTGGTGCAAAAGCCAACTCTCAGTCGCAAATCAACAGTAGAATTCGGCTGGGCTATTGCTTTACCAAACCAGTTCTACCGAGACATCCATGTGCACACTCGGGTTGCGGCTGGCGAAAAAGAAAGAGAAAAAGGCGCTGAAGCAGAAGTCAGTGAACAGATGATCTACAACAGACCCACACGCTCAGGAGTCTACGCATTCGTGTCGGTTTTTCAGCCATGGCGCATTGGCTTAAACGAAATTGACTATACATACTCGGTTGATGATAACGCTCGGAAAAAACGTTACGAACTTGTGCTGGAAGCTTACAAAGCAATGATCGCACGTATCGAAGGCGCCATGACAACGACACGTTTGCCTCATTTCGAAGAAATCGAAGGCGCAATAGCAATAACAAAGAACGCCGCACCTGTTCCAGTCATAAGCCCATTGGCGGATGGATACATTCAACAGATAAAAACAATAATAGGACAACAAAACGTACAAGATTTTTCCAGTTTCGCTTCATTCATGCAAGAAATCAACAAACTCAAAAGTGCAGTGCCATACAAACTTGGGGCACCATAACCAATGGTGTGGATAGGCGCCAAATACCTGTTCGCAAGCGCATTCTCTTATAGAATACCTTATTTTTCATCCAGCTACGCTCTCAGCGCACCAGCACCAAGCCCGTCAACAATAAAACTTGCAATTGTTGCTACAGCCATAAACCGAACGGGTAACGTTGACAAGGGTAACTTGCTATTCGAGCAGCTAAAGGTAGCAAATACCACAACTGAATTACCAGAAAAAATGGTTCTTTTCAAAGCATTCATGAAACGCCTTAAGCAAAAAAGGAAAGGAAAAGAAGAAAAAATTACAACACCATGGGGCACGCTTATAGAAAGCTTTGAGTCGACATTCGGCATACGTGAATACATACTCTACAACGGTCCACTAACAATATACATCGAAACTCCTCAAGACACCGCAAAAGAATTAGTTCACATTCTAAAAAACATACAATACTTCGGAACATCAGATTCCATCTGTACCTGTTTAGAAAGCAAATTCTCAGAGCCAAATGTAGCAAGCTGCATCAAACCAGTAAAAGAGCAAGAAGAATTAACAAGCGGAACCGTTTTCTTATTATCTGATTTCACAGAAAAAGCGACATTCGCCTCAGTGAATCCATTTTCGGATAAAAAAATGAAGAAAGACGAAATAGTCTTAAAACCCTATATTTTTCCGATACAAGTGGAGAAGAAAGACAAGAACTGCACAGTTTATCGCCGATTATAATTGTTTATTGTTGGCATGTTTGTTTGTGTCCGCATCCGCCTTGGTGTTTGTGTTTTGTAGTGTTGTTCGAGGAATTGGAGTTCTTGTTTTCTGTCTGCGAATAGTTGAAGCAAAAGTAGGATACTCGTATTTCAACTATTTTTAAGCTTTCATTAACCAAACACGATACTGTCAAGTTTAGCTTCTGGCGCAGTATACTTTAAGTGTTCTCATGGTTTCGCAACTTCATAAGTCAACATCAAACCCTAAAAAGACCACCAGCAACCCCAATAACTTGACAGTATCCCAAACACAAACACCAGAACTAATCATCATATACCCACATCCGACTTAGCACTTCAGCTTGGCTACACCATATCCCAAAGCATATCTGGCTCCAAATAGACGGGCTAGACACCATTGCACACGCACAAACATCAAAACCTCTCACAAACCTCCGCATG
>JAIMAA010000003.1 GCA_023512225.1 Candidatus Bathyarchaeota archaeon | reverse complement strand
TTTGTTGCTTCTGGCAATTGTTCTGTTTTTGTTCCTCCGCCTTGGGCGAAGTTGGGTTTTCCTCCGCCTCCGCCGCCAATAATTGCAGAAGCTTCGCGTACTATTTCGCCCGCGTTAACACCCTTATCCAATGCGGTTTTTCCAGCCATAACCATTATCCGTGCATTCTTTCCATTCGAACCATAAAATATCGCGACTGTCGCATCGTCTCTTTTTATCATTTCGCTTGCCGTCTGAACCATGCGGTCAACATCAATTTCCTCCTTAAAATCGCGAAAAACAAGCTTTAACCCGCTTATTTCTTTAACTTCTTCAGCCTTTCCTGCTCCTAAGCCAGCGCTTTCACGTTCCGCCAGTTCCTTTATGAGTTTTCTTCTTTCCGCATTCGCTTCCTTCAATTCTTTAACAAGTCTTTCCGCTGTTTTATCCAACTTCTCTAAAGGGGCATTCAAAATCTCCGAAACCCGCCACAACAACTTCTCGTTTTCCTGCACTGCTTTCAAAGCGGGAATTCCAACAGAATAAACAAGCCTTTCAACGCCGTCCTGTACTCGTTCCGTGTGAATTATTTTTATGAAACCAATCTCGCCAGTGCTTTTCAAATGCGTTCCCGCACACGCTTCAACATCCCAATCGCCAGTCGCCACAACACGAATTTCTTTACCCGGAACCGCTCCGCCCTGATAAAGCCTAAAACCGTAACGGCTTTCAGCCTCGCTTCTCGGCATCCAAGCAGTCGTAACAGTCATGTTCTGCAGAATCGCCTGATTCGCCAAAGTCTCTATTTTATGAACTTCCTCCGGTGTGAGTCTGCGATAATGTGAAATGTCCAGTCTAGAACTTTCGACGCCTTTCTGTGTTCCAAACTGCCAAACATGCTGTCCCAACACGCGTCGTGCAGCGCCATTAATTAAGTGCGTCGCCGTATGAGCTTTCATGAGGCTGTAACGTTTGTTCCAGTCAATTAAACCCTTAACAGTCATGCCTTGCGTTAGCGGAACCATGACGCCCTCAATTTTGTGAACAATCACTCTACCAACCTTTTTGACATCAACAACCTTAACTCTCCTGCTATCGTATACCAAATGCCCAGCATCAGCCGGTTGCCCTCCGCCTTCAGGATAGAAACATGTCTTGTCAAGAACAACATAATTCTCATCTATTACTTTGACAACTTTTGCCTCAAATTCCCTCATGTAAGAGTCTTGATAGAACAACGCCTTCGTCTCAGGAAGATTAGATACCGCACTTTCCAGTCGCTCTTCCGGCTTAGCCTCCTCTTCCACCAGTTTTTCTGCTTGCATGTGCTTCTGCGCAATTAAAGCGTAGAAGTTTTCAGGAATATCCGCTTTCAAACCCTCGTTTTCCGCAACTTGTTTGACTATTTCTGGCGGAAGCCCATGAGAATCGTAAAGCTCTGTTAAAGTTTCAACTGGAATTTCACGTTTCTTTTTGGCTTTCAATTCGCTGGAAATTCTTTTAACCAGTCCCTCACCCCTTTTGATTGTCTCATTGAATTTTTCCTCTTCCGCATTGAGTATCTCCATTATTTCGTCTCGCATTTCCTTAAGATGCGGAAAATCCTTTGACCAAAGATTAATCTGCATATCCATTATATCGTATAACTTGTCAGTAATATCAAGCATCTTTAACAATCGATAAATTCTACGGAAAAGCAGCCTAGCCAAATATCCCTCTTGAATGTTCGATGGAACAACGCCCTCAGAAAGTATAAAACTTAAGCATTTCGTGTGGTCCGCAACTGCGAAGGCATTTTCAATTGGAACAAGAAACGCATCCAGCTTATCAACATTCACCCCAACATGTTCCGCCACTTTCCTTCTAACTTCCATTCTGTTCGCTGTCTTATCCAGACAAACCATGCCCGAAGCCGCAGCTACTTTCTTCAATAATTTACTGTCAATTTCGGTTATTCCAGCCATGTTGAAAATTTTGTCAAGCAACTCGCCGTAAACTGCGTGAAAAGCGCTTGGCACACCTTGAGAAAGCCAAGTGTAGCGGTCAATACCATAGCCCGTGTCAACCGTCTTTATTGGCAACCGAAAAAACTCGCCGTTGACAACTTTGAACTGCATGAAAACAAGCGTGGCAACCTCTAACCCTCGAATGATAGACTCAACACACGGACCCGCGTTTCCGCCGCCGGACCAAACCTCTTCCTTATAATTTATCTCCTCAGACTTCACACCCAAATCCTTAGTTACCCACTCATGATGATAACGCACCGTTTGGTCTTTCCAATAAACCTCCTTATCAGGATAATTAAAAGCGTGTGCCCCACCCATCTCAAAAATTGTTAAATGCCTACCAAATGTTGGTCCAGTATTTGCAATGTCAACCATGCGAATGCACGGCTGAGAAATCACAAGCGGATTCGCTGGTGGTGGTGCAATTCCGTCAGTGACATACGGCTGAAAATCAATTATGCTCGCATGCGTAAGATAAATGTCGTCTCGCCACCTCGCAACAACCGGGTAAGGTCTTATACGGGCATGCCCGTTTTTCTCGAAAAATGACAAAAACGCCTCCCGCATCTTGCGTAAGTCGTATCCATTTTTGGTTGGCGGGTCATCTATGAAAGTGTAAAAGGCGCAACCTTCAGGAGTTGCTTCACCACAAGTTTTCTGTTCTGGATTTTGCGTCCAGAAATATTTGCCACAGTTAGGACACAGTTTCCTAACGTAGCCTTCTTCCCTAAAGAACGGAAGACTGTATTCTTCCTTCGGAAACCTATCCAATTCTTAAACACTCCGATTAATGTATAATTTAAGTTTTCAAAAGGTTAACGGACAGCAAACATTTAAACTATTTCGCTAACCGAGTTTGAAGCCTAATAGAAAGCCCACAGCGAAGCTTCCTATGAACGGTAATACTGATATTATGCCGACAAGCCATGATGCGGCTTGCTGAGCGCCTCCAAGCCACCCAGCTACAGTGTTCCAGAGTGCTTGGTAATTTATGTTGATTATTCCTTGAGTGCTTAGGTATATGAGGGCTATTATGAAGATGCCTATCAAGATGACTATGAGCTTGCTAATTTTTTTAATGGCATATCCACAAATTAAGCCGCCTATTGCGCCTATGCCCAGCTGATAAACGAGCGGAGAAATTAATTCACTCATTTTTATTCCTCTTTTCAACGTGTTATACGAGTTTGATTTAAATGCGTTTTGTTAATAAAAAATACAAAAATGTTTGCGGTGAGGAGGTGAAAATTACGGAGTTATTAGACATATACATACTGAACCTTCTGGTTACCTTAGGCATGTTTATCGTTTTAATTTTCAGAGCTTGGGTTGAACAGAAGCATTATCGCATGATGTGGCAGGAAATGGAGTGGCGAAGAACATATCAGACTATGGGACGCGTATTAAAAGCCGAAAAAGACCTATTCTCAAAAATGGAAGGCGGCGACGAACTCTACCAAATGCTATGCGAAATCTTCAAAGTGAACGAAAACAAGAAATCCTAAGGAAAATGCCACTCCTCAATCATTCCATCAAGCCTTTTGCCGCATTTCTCCAACCCATAACGCCTAAAAGGCTTCGTCAAGTGCCTCTGCGACCTCGCTGATGTTATGTAAAGACCTTTCTTAATTTCACGTTTTCCACGAGTTTCAAATTTTCTAAGGTCCACGTATCTTGAACCACATTTTTCACATCTAAATCCCTTATTCTTCCCCATGGATTCCAAGCGTCTGCCACATTTTGGACAAAGTGGATTGTGACTGATTATTTTTGGCGCAAGCTTTAGCAGTCTAATTTTTTCAAGATTCACAGTCAATGGCTTATCCTTGGATGGTGCTCGGACACCGCCATAAACCTCCACGAAATCCCCAACTGACAGTTTTCTCGCAACCTTTCTAAGAGCCCCAGTAGGCTCGTAGGCTGCACAGTCGACTTGCGCGCTTGCATCCTTTATTGAGAAAATGACATGCCGCCTTGGAATTACCACAGGATTTGACGCTACTGCTCCTCTCGCAATAACTGGATGGTAGGGTTTGATTTCGCTTAAATTGTTAACCCGTTTGAGATGCGCATCCGTTCCATGGTTTGTGCGGAAAATAACCCACCGCTCGACCTGTTCGAGAAGCTTAACCATTAAGAAAGCCTTTTTCACAATTTCTGGGGTTTCCCCTCTAATGCCAAACAATATCGGGTCTGGTCCTCGCGGCGTTATAATAACCCTTCTTTTTTCAAAGTCAACATTATTAAAAGTGTATGGTGCCGTAGCCTTGTCCATTTTAAAAATCGATGCTTCGTCTACACGTCTTTTCAAACCATAATTTTCCGGAGCACGATACGCAATAATTTCGTATGTGTGGTCTCCTTGAAGTGTCTCTCCAACGGCTGCCAAACCGCCAATGATTCCTCTGCCATTTTTGAAACCCACCGCCTCTGCTTCAAACATTCTAAGAAGTTTTAAAGCATCTTTCAGGTTCACAATTCCCGTTACTGCGTTTTTGGCAAAATTCTTGACAATCGTTGGAATTTTAGCTCTTTGGAAAAATACAATACCTGGGTCCGTGCCTTTAAAATCCAGGTCTGCCTGTTCTTCAACAGTACTTATCACGGTTTCTTTGATTTCATTTTCCACATGCTCGTTGTATTGTATTCTCAAGCATAGTGCTCCGTTTCCTCTGGTTTTCCATGGCACGTTAGGATTTAGCCTGACCAGATTTGGATAATCAATGAAGGATACACCTAGTTTTTGCAGTTTCTCAACGAGAAGAGCCGCAATATAGGTAGTACATCCCTTTCTCGTTGAATCAGTATCGTCGAATCCTATGTGCATAGTTTTCCAAGTCATTTACAGCAGTCCATTCTCTAATGAACTAAAGATAACAACGCGAATGCTAAAAGGATTATTTTGATGCGAATGAAAAAAGAGGAAGCGTGTGCTATTTTGTTTCTTCGACAACTATCATTGTTAATGTTGAACGAACCTTGTCAAGCCTTCTGACACGCCATGTCACAATTTCCTTCAGCTTATCCATCGTGTCTGCTTTAACTCGCGCAATTATATCGTAGACTCCATAGACTGCGTAGGCTTCATCTACACCCTCAACTTTCTTCAAATCCTTCAGAACATCTGCTTCTGACCCTATTTCCGTATTTATCAGCACAAACGCTGTAGGCATTTTAAATCTCCTCACTTAATGTTTGACGTTGTACATTAAAATATTTTGCTATAAAAACGGAAATTAGCAAACGTGGCTTAATCTGAAAAGATACTCTTATCTTCTATTTAGAATAATAACTATTGGGTTCAAGCATGTCAGAAGCTATTACAAGCCGCGAAATGCGTACTTTAGAGCTTAACGCTGAATATTTCGGAGTTTCCCAGCTTCAGCTCATGGAAAACGCTGGACACAAGGTCGCCCTAGAAATCGCATCAAGATTTCCAAAAGACAAGACAGTTGTCATTTTCTGTGGTTTGGGCGGCAACGGCGGCGACGGGTTCGTCATAGCGCGGCATCTTTCCGCATTAGGTTTTAAGGTCACAGTCATTCTTGCTGGGAAAGCCAAAGATATTTCCCATAAAGCGGCTTTAGAAAATTGGGACGCCTTACAGTTTATGAGAGAAACCATCACCATCTATGAAGTATACGATAGTTCATTCATACCCGACATAAACGCAGACATAGTTGTTGACGCGTTACTAGGAACAGGCACAAAAGGAAAACTAAAGCCGCCTATTCTGCAATTGGTTCAAAAAATCAACGCTATAAACGCTTTTAGAATAGCAGTAGATGTACCAACCGGAATAGACTCAGACACAGGCGAAATCTTAGGCGAAGCAGTGAAAGCAAACCTAACAATCACATTCCACAGAACAAAACAAGGACTTGAAAAAGCCAGAGATTACGTCGGAGAACTAATCGTAAAAGACATAGGCTTGCCGAAAGAGTTCGAAAACTTCGCCGGGCCAGGAGATGTCATGCTCGTTTCTCGACCACGACCAGAAGAATCCCATAAAGGAGACTTCGGACGCTTGCTAGTCATCGGCGGAAGCGAAACATATTCCGGCGCGCCCGCGCTTGTGGCTTTAGCAGCTTTACGAACCGGCGTAGACCTTGCTTATGTCGCAACTCCAGAAAAAACCGCGTATACAGTTTCATCCATGACGCCAGACTTAATCACCATAAAACTTGAAGGAAAACACTTGAACATAACCAACATGCCAACGTTAAAAACATACATAGAAATGGTTAACGCCATCGTACTAGGACCAGGCCTTGGACTACACATAGAAACCAAAGACGCTGTCAAAGCCATAATTGAAATTGCTGAAAATGCAGGCAAGCCCCTGCTTTTGGACGCGGATGGCTTGAAGGCTTTTGCAGAGTTCAAAAGAAAACTGAAAACACCTCTGGTGTTGACGCCTCACGCTGGAGAATATACCGTATTAACTGGCAAAAAATTGCCAGAAGTTTTGAAAGAAAAAATTTTTGAAGTGCAGAAAACCGCGGCAGAGCTAGGCGCAGTGGTGCTGCTTAAGGGACCAGTTGACATAATCGCAGATGAAAAACGCTTCAAGCTCAACTTTTCGGGTAACCCAGGCATGACTGTTGGCGGAACAGGAGACGTGCTCTCCGGAATTGTTGGTGCACTTCTCGCCCAGAAAACCAGCCCATTTGAAGCAGCTGTTGCTGGAGCTTTTGTCAACGGAGCCGCCGGAGACTTTGTTTCTGACGAAAAAGGTCACCACATAGTTTCCACAGACCTACTAGAATGGATTCCACAAGTTTTAAACAACCCCATGAGCCACTTGAAGGTGCGCCAAACACGTGCAAAAACAAATTAAAATCGTTGTATACCATGCTAAACAATGCGACCCCAAAAAATGCAGTGCATTGAAGCTCAAACGTCTCGGATTGATTCGCATAGTGTACCAGATAAAATTTTTACCAAGGAGAGCCATCATACTTAATCCTCTATCAGAAATCGCATTTTCTCCAGCTGACAAAGAAAGAATAGAAAAATTTGGACTGGTTGCGTTGGATTTCAGTTGGGAACACGCTGAAAAGGCTTTGCTAAAAAATGTTAAAGGAACTTCTAGATGCTTGCCTTACTTGATCGCTGGAAACCCAGTTAATTTTGGAAAACCCACAAAACTTAGCACTGTGGAAGCGTTAGCCGCCGCTTTGCACATTGCCGGGTTCAAGAGTGAAGCTGAGCAGTTGCTTTCAGTGTTTAAGTGGGGACACACTTTTCTCGAAATAAACCATAACCGATTAGAAGGCTACGCGAACGCGAAAGACAGCAAGGATGTAGTGAAATTACAGAAGCATTTCATGGAAATTTAGATTGTTAATACGCAAGTGGCTGCGATAGATTTTAAAATATGTCCTTATAGTTTTATGTGTAAAGGTGTGCGGTGCACAGTGTACGAAAACGTGGCCAGCCTAGTAGTGTGCGTCACAGCATTCGCAAATTGCCTCGCGTTTTTCTTACAATGGAAAAAATTGTCTCCGTTTTACAATAAAGCGTCTTTCAATATTGAATCCACGAGAACATACTTTGTCTGGGACCCTTATGGAAAGCCGAGAAAACTATTTCACAACCTAATGCTCCTAGCTGGAGTAGCTTTTGTACCACCTCTTTTCTTAACCTGGATTTTAGTGATTATATGGTCCATTCTTTCCGCATATCCAATTCTAATAGTAATAACTGGACTTTACGTTATAACTCGGGTAAGCGACTATGAATTGTTAGATTTTGCAAAAGACTTCATGAAATGTAAGCCTTCAAAAATCGGCGAAGGCGACCTAAATCTTCTAAAACAAACATGGAAAATCCTGCGTCGTTCTGCCTTCTTGTCGCTTGTAGTTGCTTTGGCATTTTTGGCTTTAACTATAGCGTTGACATTCTTAGTCATTTAATGAATAAACAGTTTGGCGTACACCTTGCTAACTCTCGGGTTAAGCAATTAATAAGTGTAGAAATTTAAGTAAGCTGATGCAAAATTAGTTTCAGTGAAACGAATGGATGTTGTCTTCAGTTTTCTCTACTTCTTGCTTTCAGCAATCTTATTATCTCTGTCAGGAGTTATGATGCCCGGACCAGTTTTTGCCGTAACGATTGCGAAAGGATATAGAAATAGGATTGCAGGAACCTTAATCGCTTTGGGGCATGGAGCGGTGGAATTTCCTTTGATGTTTCTGATTTATTTTGGTTTTACATGGTTTTTTGCTTCTACCCTAGTTCAGAAGATTATTGGGTTAGTGGGAGGTTTAATTCTCATTTTTATGGGGTTCCAGATATTTCAGGCTCGAAAGGAAAAAAGCGAGAACTACACCACATCTCGTCATGGTTCTTTTGTTGCTGGCTTTCTCGCAACCATCGCCAATCCTTACTTTTTTCTTTGGTGGGCAACAATTGGTGCGAATTTAATATTGACCGCTGTGGCTTTCAGATTTGCTGGTTTTTTGGCGTTGGCTTTAATCCACTGGTCATGCGATCTTGCGTGGGATACGTTTGTATCTGTGGTTGTCTTTAAATCGAGACGTTTCTGGACGGAAAAACTGTACAAAATTGTGTTTGGCTTTTGCTTTGTAGTGTTGACCGGGTTTGGATTATGGTTTATTATCACGGCAATGTTTTAGAACTCATTTTTTGCTGAAAATTTTAAGAGGATAAGCATGGATGACGATATGGAGCGTTAGTAGGGAAATTGGCTGTGACCGAATTTCAAGTTGGCAAGGCAAGAGTCTGTCTCGTCCATGGAGACATAACTGACATGGACACTGACGCCATAGTTAACGCTGCAAACTCAACACTGATGGGCGGAGGAGGCGTGGACGGCGCAATCCACCGCAAAGGCGGACCAAAGATCCTAGAAGAATGCAAACGCGTAAGAGCCACAGAATGGCCAAAAGGGCTTCCAACAGGCAAAGCAGTTATTACTTCAGGAGGCAATTTAAAAGCTAAGCATGTTATCCACACGGTTGGGCCAATCTGGCGCGGTGGAAACAGCGGCGAACCGGAACTTTTGGCAGACGCTTACCGTAACTCGTTAAAATTGGCAACAACTAATGGACTTAAGACGATAGCTTTTCCATCCATAAGCACGGGCGCATACGGCTATCCGATAGAAAAGGCATGCCGGATAGCTTTGAAAACTGTTAAAGAATTTCTAGAGAAGGAAAATTATATCGCTAAAGTTGTATTTGTTCTCTTTTCTACGCATGATTTTGAAGTTTACAAGAAGACAGCAAAAGAAATTCTGAAATGAAAAGGGGATTTGCATGTTGGTCGTAGCAAGGATACATCAATCTTATACTTCTTATGCTATCTCGCAGACAAAACCTGATTCAATGAAGTAAACCCGCCAATCTGGATAATTGGGATGAACCCATAGGCAACCCTTTCTAACGACTCCAACTATCGTCAAGTTTATTCCAGGCAAATCCGTCTCTTAATTCCATTTTACACCAATACACATCGTGTGGTTTTCTGCATCATATAACCAATAATCAAATGGTAGAATGACTTCAAGAGTTCATGTTTGAATGGTGCCATCGACGCTGCCTTTTTTAATATTTTCCCAAGCTGTTGGATCAGAGATGCAATTTCCGAGATCGTAACTCTGAAAAGAGAAGCACCGTTGATGAAGTTCTGGATGACTACAATCACTTGAACGTAGCCACAGCTAAAACCATAGAAGAAGCACAAAAACTAATCGAAACAAGATTCGAATACGTATGCACCTACAACGACATCATGCTATTCCGAAAGCCAAAGCAAACGACTATACTAAAGTCCCAAACAACTTAGGAAAAGGTTTTTAGTCAAGTTGATATATGAAAGTCTGCAAATGTATTAGGAGATAGTGTGAGGTAGATATGTTATGTCCGTGTTTGCAGCGCCAGGAGCATATGACCGTGCCATAACCGTTTTTTCACCAGATGGTAGGCTGTTCCAAGTAGAATACGCAATGGAATTGGTTAACCGTGGAGCAACAATTTTGGGAATCCGCTGCTCCGAAGGAATAGTTTTGGGAGCAGAAGAAACCGTTGAACCCCTTGAAGATGCAGAATATTCATGGAAAATTTTCAAAGTTGACGAGCATGTTGGCGCGGCAATAGTTGGTTTAAGCTCTGACGCGCGCATTCTTATAGACCAGGCAAGAGTGTACGCTCAAAGTAACAGACTGACATATGATGAACCAATAGACGTAGAAGTTGTAACCAAAAGAATTTGTGACATAAAACAGCTCTACACGCAACATGCAGGCGTTAGACCGTTCGGAGTTTCAATGATTTTCGGCGGAGTTGACAAAGCAGGAAACCGTCTCTTAGGAACGCATCCAAGCGGAACCTACAGAGGCTACAAAGCAACAGCCTTGGGCGCAGGAAGAGAAACGGTGCTGTCAATCTTGAAGGAAGAATACCGTGAAGACATGACACTAGAAGACGCCACAAAACTTGCAGTAAAATGCTTGGCAAAAGCCTTAGAAGCAAGACAACTACCGCCAAGAATAAAAATAGCCGTCATTTCTTCAGCAACAAAGAAAATGGAAATGCTAGGCGACGACAGAATCGAAAGTTACGTGAAAGAGTTGGGATTGGGCAAGTGAAATGCTAATGAGCGAAAAGTACACTGTCGCGCGCATGATAAAAGACAATGAACACTTTGAAGTGCTGGTAAAACCTCAAAAGGCATTAGATTATCGAATGGGGAAAATCGCCGCGATAACCGAAGTGTTAGTAACCGAAACCATATTTTCAGACGCGAACAAAGGCACAAAAGTTTCAGAAGAAAACCTCCGCAAAGCCTTCGGAACAACAGAATCACTAAAAATAGCAGAAATGATACTAAAAAAAGGAACACTGCAACTGACGACGGAACAGCGAAGAAAAATGGTGGAGGATAAAAGAAAACAGATAGTAGATTTCATATCGAGACAATGTGTAGACCCAAAAACAAACCTGCCACACCCGCCATTACGCATAGAAAATGCACTGGAGCAAATTCACTTTTCAATAGACCCTTTTAAACCTGTGGAAGAACAAGCACGAGAAATAATCAAGCTATTACGACCAATTCTACCATTAAAAATGGAGCAAGTATCCGTTGGCGTCCACATACCAGCAGAATACTCCGCAAGAGCTTACGGAACAATCAAAGTATTTGGAACAATAAAACGGGAAGAATGGCGTGGAGACGGTTCATGGTATGGCGTCTTAGAAATGCCAGCGGGATTATATGGTCCTTTTCTGGAGAAACTTGGAGAAATAACTAAAGGAAGTGGAGAAGCAAAAATAATCTCTTAAAATTTGTTATGAATGGAAAAGGTGTGAATTTATGCCAACATTTTTTGAAAGAAGACAGCTTGTAACGCCTGGAGATTTGATTGCCGAAGGCGATTACATGGCTGGCGAAAACACGTATCGAGAAGATAGCAAAATATACGCTTCGCGAATCGGCATAGTAGAATACGAAAACAAAAAAGTTGACGTTGTAGCCCTGCGAGCATTTTACATTCCAAAAATTGGAGATATAGTCATAGGAACAGTCACTGAAGTGGGATTCAACGGATGGACAGTTGACATTAACGCGCCATACGAAGCCCTTTTAAGAGCATCCGATGTGCTAAGCAGACCATTCAAACCACAAAAAGACGAATTATCTCAAGTTCTTGATGTAGGAGACTTGATAGTCGCAAAAATAATCGCTTACGACAGAGCACACAACCCGCAACTAACAGTTGGCGAACCGGGACTGGGAAAAGTAACCCGTGGACAAATAGTAAAGATTACACCGACAAAAATTCCGCGCGCCATAGGCAGAAAGGGTTCTATGATATCAATGATAAAACAGGAAACTGGTTGTCAGATAATTCTCGGGCTCAACGGAGTTGTGTTAATCACGGGAAAAACTCTTGAAGATGAACAATTGGCAATGATGGCACTTCGCAAAATTGAAGAAGAATCTCACACGAGCGGACTGACAGACCGTATAACTCAAATGATTAAGGAAGAAAAAGCAAAACAGGGGAAAGTTAAAAATGAGTCAGAAAACTGAAAAGTTGATTGATAAAAAAGGTTTAAGACTGGATGGAAGAAAACCAGACGAGTTAAGACCGATAAAAATTGAAGTGGGAGTTTTGTCAAATGCTGACGGTTCAGCCTATATTGAACAGGGAAAAAATAAAATTTTAGCCGCAGTGTTCGGTCCAAAAGAATTACACCCGAAACATTTAGCACTTCAAGACCGAATGGTTTTAAGATGCCGCTACCACATGGCACCATTCTCGGTTCAAGAACGCAAATCACCAGCGCCTTCAAGAAGAGAAATCGAACTTTCAAAAGTTATCAGAGAATCACTGGAACCCGCAATTTTCCTCGAATACTACCCGAGAACAGGCATAGACATTTTCGTAGAAGTCCTGCAAGCCGACGGCGGCACAAGATGCGCAAGCATAACTGCCGCGTCTCTGGCTTTGGCAGATGCAGGCATTCCAATGCGCGATTTGGTTGCTGCGTGCGCCGCTGGAAAGGCTGATGACACAATAGTGTTGGATTTGATGGACACCGAAGATAAAATAGGAACAGCAGACGTGCCTGTGGCTTTGATGCCTAATTTAAATGCAATAACGCTTCTGCAAATGGACGGTATACTGACCTTGGAAGAGTTTAAGAAAGCTGTAAACATGGCAATTGAAGGATGCAAAAAAATTTATGCATTGCAGAAAGAAGCGTTGAAACTTAAATATGTAAGCGTCAAAGAGGAGGCTGAAGAGTAATGTCATCCATAATCACGCGAGTAAAACAGAAACAGATTGCACAGTTAATCGCTAAAGGAAAACGCTTGGATGATAGAGAATTAACAGATTATCGCGAGATAAAATTGGAACAAGGAATAATAGAACGCGCTGAAGGCTCAGCAAGAGTGTTACTTGGAAAAACAGAAGTAATGGTTGGAACAAAAATTGAGACCGGTGAGCCTTTTCCAGACACGCCGAACGAAGGCGTTTTAACAGTAAACGCTGAGCTTGTGCCTTTAGCTTCATCAACTTTTGAACCTGGACCGCCAGACGAAAACTCCATCGAACTTGCAAGAATTGTTGACAGAGGAATAAGGGAATCAAAAGCCATCGACACGGAAAAACTTTGCATCGAACCTGGCAAGAAAGTGTTTGTTGTTTTTGTTGATGTTTACGTGCTTAATCACGATGGAAATTTGATAGATGCTTCAGCATTAGCTGCAATGGCTGCTTTGCTTAACACGAAAATGCCCAACTACGAAGTCGAAGAAGGCGAAGTCAAATTAAAGTCTGGATACACTCCACTTCCGATGAAAAAATGTCCCATAACCATCACGTTTGCAAAGATAAACGACAAACTAATCATTGACCCTTGCCTCGAAGAAGAGCAAGTAATGGATGCACGAATTTCAATAGCAATTGATGATGACGGAAATATCTGTGCAATACAGAAAGGAGGCAGTGGGTATTTCACACAGGAACAAGTGTTGGAAGCCGCCGAAATAGCTAAGGAAAAGGCTGAAGAAATGCGTAAAAAACTGAATTGGTGAAAAACAATGGGAAAAAGAACTAAAAAAGTTGGACCGACACGAGGGCTTGGACCACGATATGGCGCCACTGTGAGAAAACGCTACGTCAAAGTAATTACAGAAATGAAAAAGCCGCATACGTGTCCACAGTGCGGTTTTGCACGCGTCAAAAGAGAAAGCGTTGGCGTTTGGAAATGCAAAAAATGCGGCTTTACCTTCACTGGTGGAGCATACACACCAATGACGAAACTGGGAGTTGTAGCGAAACGCGTGGCTAAAGGAGCGCCATTAGAAGAAGTTGTAAAAACAACAGAAGAAGAACCAGAGTAATTGGAAGTATGAAAGCAAAGGCTACTATCTGTTTGAAAACTCCTTCAGAAAAATATCAAGAAATAGTCTCAAAAGCTTTAGAGCCAGAAATTAAAAAAACGCCTACAACGCGTTCACAAGCGACCTTTACGAGAGAAAAGGAATTAATAGTTTTGAATGTTGCGGCCAAAGACACTGTTGCTTTGCGTGCTGCAGTAAATGCATATTTAAGATGGATAAACTCAATAACGAATGTTTTGGAAATTTTGGAAAGTATGTCTTAGATTGCAATTTTGCAATGGATAATGCGGTCTAAATTGGAATAAACCTTTCTATGTTTGTTGTAAAAAAATAACCAGTTCAGATTTATTCTCTAGTTTTTGGCTTATAGTTGCAGATTTGTTGGAATGTAGACATTTTTGTTAAATAACAATTGCGAGAGCCTCTCTGTAGAATTTGTTTGTTTTCGGGAAATGTTTTATTAATGACTGTGCTTATTGCTGTGCAGAATGGAAGGATAAAAAGTGAGTGATGAACTCTCGAAACTTCCACCTCAGGTTCAGGAACGTTTATTACGGCTTAACCAACTTCAGCAGACGCTCCAGTCGATTCTAGCGCAGAAGCAGCAGGTAGAAATTGAGCTCACAGAAATTGAACAAGCATTAAATGAGTTGCAGAAGATGACTGATGACGCAGTGATATACAAGGCTATTGGTTCGCTTCTGGTGAAATCGGAAAAAGCCAAAATATCCGCGGATTTAAACGAGCGAAAGGAGTTGCTAAATACTAGAGCGACAGTGTTGGGAAAGCAGGAAGAACGTTTACGCAGTCAATTGAAAGATTTGCAGACTAAGCTTCAACAAGATTTGAGCCCAGTTTCTCCATCTCAGCCATAGCCTAGTTTGTGTCTAGGTGAAGATTGTGGAAGAAGTGGGCATACCGGAGTTAACTACTGAACAAGTTGAAGAACTGTGCTCTATCGCAGAGTATGCCACCAGAAAATATATCTTATCAAAGGTTCCTCAAAAAAAGATAGAAAAACTGGATATCAGCGCCGAAGCCAGCGGCACAAAACCAGTAACGCTTACGGTTGATGTAGATGTTGCTTTGTCACCATCGTTGGAAAACCTTGACGTGCAAAGGCTTGTTGATGAAGCAGTTAAGGAAGCTTTTGCTTCGGCTGAAAAATATTTGAGGAAACTAAAGTGTCATTCACCAAAATAAATGAGATTTTAGACGAGACAAATGCTAGACTTGTCGTTTTATTATGTCATCATAACGCAGACCCCGATGCAATCTGTTCAGCTTATGCGTTAGCAAGTTTAATGCGACATTTGAAGCCAGAGTGCGCCGTGGAAATTGGAGCAACTCAGGGAATAAGCCGACTCTCAAAACATCTCATCAAATTTTTGCCAATAGAAGTGAAGACACAACCAAATGTAGAGAAGGCAGACGTAATAATGCTGCTTGACACTAACACAATACAGCAACTGAATAATTGGGCTGAAAAAGTAAAAGCCTCAAAAGCGCCTATCATTGTTGTTGACCATCATGCGACTCATCCAGAAACTGAACGGTTAGCCAAAGTATGCATAACCATTGAAGAAGCGTCGTCAACATGCGAGATTGTCTACAGTTTCTTCAAAGAAAAGAACATCAAACCAAACGAGACCGAAGCTAAAGCATTATTTTTAGGCATAGCCTTCGACACGCGCCATTTCGTTTTAGCCAACTCATCCACTCTGAAGACAATTGCAGAACTTGTTGATGCAGGTGCGAACGCGCAAGAAACATTAGCGCTGCTTTCTTTGCCTATGGACTTTTCAGAGCGCGTCGCAAGATTAAAGGCATGTAAAAGAGCCAAACTTTTCAAGATTGGCGAATGGATTGTTGCTTTTTCACACGTTAGCGCCTATCAAGCTTCAGCAGCAAGGGCCATCATTGACTTGGGTGCGCATGTGGCTGTTGTCGCAGGACAGAAAAACGAAAGCTTGGAAATTAGTCTACGTTGTACTCGTGATTTTCAAGAGAAAACGGGGATACATTTGGGTAAGGACATTGCTAAACCCTTGGGGGAGTACCTTCATGGAATGGGTGGGGGGCATGCATCTGCTGCTGGGGTTAACGGTGTAGGCGACGTTGAAAGTGGTCTTAAGCGTTGTTTGCGACTTTTGAAAGAAAAGTTATCTAATCAATAATAAGTAGCTACTCTTAAATGAGAAAAAACAATCGCTAAAAAACTGGCAGGCGCCCAAAAAGAATGGCAATAATCGAAACAAAAAATCTTACATACACATATCCAAGCGGAACAAAACCTTCCATCAGCGACGTCTCTATAAAAATAGAAAAAGGCGAATTCACCCTTATAACAGGTCCAAGCGGATGTGGAAAAACAACCCTCTGCAGATGCTTTAACGGGCTAATTCCTCATTTCTACCACGGTGAATTGAAAGGAGATATAACCATTGCTAAGTTAAACGTGATTGAACATCCAATTCATGAATTAGCGAGGCATGTAGGACTTGTTTTTCAAAATCCTGAAAACCAATTGTTTGCATTGTCGGTTGAGAAAGATGTTGCCTTTGGATTAGAAAACCTTGGGGTTCCAAGGGAAGAAATACGCAAGAAAGTTGATTGGGCTTTAAACCTCACCGGCATATATGATTTGAGGGAAAGGGCGCCTCACGAACTTTCTGGTGGACAACAGCAACGCGTCGCCATAGCATCTGTTTTAGCAATGCATCCTGAGGTTATAGTATTAGATGAGCCAACATCCTTCCTTGACCCATTAAGCGCGAAGAAAATATTCGAAGTGATTTATGAGTTAAACAAGACGCTTGGAATAACCGTTGTGTTGGTTGAACATAGACTTGATTTAACAGCCAGATATGCAGACCACATAATCATAATGGATGAAGGAAAGGTAGTTTTAGATGGAAAACCACGTGAAATATTGAGCTCTGAAGAAACACGCTTGATAGGAGTTGGCATTCCAAAAGCAACACGCCTTTACCAAATTCTCAAAAAAGATGGAGTAAAACTCAGCAACACAATTCCTCTTTCCTCAGACGAAATGGCTAACCTACTGAAGGAGGCTTTCAGGACACAATGATTGAAGCCAAGGATGTCTATTTCACTTACCCGAATGGGGTAGAAGCTCTAAAAGGCGTGTCATTAACAATTGAAAACGGCGAGTTTGTAGCCATAATGGGACAAAACGGCGCTGGAAAAACCACTCTAGTCAAACATTTTAACGGGCTTCTTAAGCCAACCAAAGGAAACGTGCTTGTGGACGGCGTGGACACAACAAAGGTCAGCGTGGCAACACTAGCCAGAAACGTGGGTTTTGTTTTCCAAAATCCAGACCACCAGCTTTTCAGCGAAACAGTTGAAGAAGAAATAGCCTTTGCATTGAGAAATTTTGGATTTAAAGAGGCTGTTCTGAAAAGAAGGGTTACGTGGGCTTTGAATCTTCTAGGCTTGACACAATATCGAAAAACGTCGCCTTTTATGCTTAGTGGAGGAGAAAGAAAACGCGTAGCCTTGGCATCTGTTTTGGCATGGAACCCGAAAGTACTGATATTAGACGAGCCAACGATAGGACAAGACTATCAGCAAAAAGAGAAATTAAGACAATTCATTTTGCAGATGAAAGCTCAAAGAAAAACCATAATCATTGTTACCCATGATGTCGAGTTTGTAGCTGAATGTAATCCGCGAGTTCTGTTGATGAAAGAAGGAAAAATAGTTGCAGATGGAGAAGCAAGAAAAATACTCACAAACACTGAAATTTTAACTCAAGCATTCATTGTTCCACCACAGATAGCGCAGATTTTTCTACAATTATCTGATTTAGGTCTGCCCAGCAACATCATCGATGTCTACGAAGCACGAGAAATATTGCTTAAGGCTCTGGAGAGAAGGCAAAAATGAGTGTCTTTGAAGGGCTTAAATTCCGAAAAGTCTATTCGCCCATTCATAACTTAGACCCAAGAATAAAGTTTGTTTATGTCTGCGCGATTTTTGTAATCGCAATACTTTACGGCGAACTCATTCCCTTAATAGTGCTTTTCGTAATGCAGGTTCCATTTGTTATTTTAGCCGGTGTCAAACGCGAATGGCTCCGTTCAATGCGAGGAGCAGCCTTCCTAGCCACAATCATCTTCTTAACCAACTTTATTTTCGCCTATCTCGGAGCCCGAGGACTTGCAGAAAGTCTTGAAGGCGCAGCCGCCATGACTCTACGCTTTATTGTGCTTGTCGAGTCGTTCTCAATCTTCTTCTTGACAACATCACCAGACCATTTAGGCTTAGCATTAGAACAAGCGCATGTGCCTTACGAGTTCTGTTTTGCCTTCACAACAGCTGTGCGTTTTGTTCCAGTCTTAGCCGAAGAAGCTCAAACAATAATGGATGCTCAAAAAGCACGAGGATTAGAGCTTGAACGTGGCAATTTTCTGAAAAGAATCAGAAATTACATTCCAATCCTAATACCTCTTATTGTAAGCGCAATCCGCAGAAGCCTAGAATTAGCAGAAGCCATGGAGTCACGAGCGTGGGGAGCCACAAAAAAACGTACAAACCTATACGTGCTTAAAATGCACAGAGGCGACATCATATTGATAGCCTTAACCATTTTAATTTTAGCAATCGCAATCTATGTCCGCTTATTCTACAAAATCCCATCCTTAAATCAACTTTTAGGAAGTTTACTTTAAACCGCAAGACTTTTAATATAGGCGCAAATGTAAAGGGTTTTCGGAGTTAAAAGAATTGAAGCTACTGAAAGCGGCAGCAGAAGAAATCATCGAAGGCATAAAAAGCTCTATTGAAAAATTAAACATGAAAGAAGTAGAGCGACTAATCGAACTTCTACTTCAAGCAAAAGACAGAAAAATCTTCATAGTAGGCATGGGAAGAAGCGGATTCGTCGCAAGAGCCTTCGCATTACGCTTAATGAACCTAGGCTTCAACGTCTATTTCTTAGGCGAAACAATCACGCCAGCCGCAGAAAAAGGAGACATACTAATTGCAATTTCAGGAACAGGCGCCACAAAAATGGTCTTAACTGCAAGCTCAGCCGCAAAAGAAATCGGTGCAACAGTCATTGCAATCACATCCTTCCCAGAATCACAGCTGGGACAAATTGCAGACCATATCGTAACAATAAGTGGAAGAACAAAGACCGGTTGGCCAAAAGAAGAAGACTATCTTGCCAGACAGATTATCGGTGAACGTGAACCATTAACTCCTCTTGGAAGCGTTTTTGAGAACAACTGTATGGTTTTCCTCGACAGCCTAGTCGTGGAATTGATGCATCGATTGGGGAGAACTGAAGAGGATTTAAAGCGAAGACATGCAACATTGGAATAACTGTTTGGAGTGTGTAGAACATCCGCGCTAAATGGAAAAAGAAAAGGATGCGCAAACAGAAGAAGAAACGGCAGAAGAGACGCGCAAGATACAAGTAGCTTACGCTTTAATGTTTTTTCACAGCCCATTCGAGCTTTTCTATTAGCTTACTATCTTCAATTGTCAATGCGTTGCGGTATCAGCAGTCTCTGTATTCCCAGATGGACCATAACTGCATCAGACTAGTAGCCCAAAAAGTGTTTGTTAACCAATGTTTTGGACAGAATTTTACCTTTCTTTTTTTGTTTATTGTCATTGGTTTGTTCATGTGGGAGACACCTCTGTAATGTATTTTGTTGATGCACTAAATGATTGGGTAGTGTTAAGCGTGCTCAAGATTGAACATGCATATAACTTATTAAGACTTACTACATACTATATTCATGAAAAACCACTCAATACTCTAAGCGAAGGAGACAACGCTTACTTTGAAACAAAAAACACCGAGGGCTCCGAAAGCATTAGAAGAGACAGAGGTAGCCATAATACTAAAAGAAGAAAAGAAAAAACCCACAGTTTTCCGAGAAGCCTATCCAATACAAGAACCCTATGTCTATGCTGCTATAGTAAAAGACCCAGAGACCCAAAAAACACTCTACGAAGTCATAGAACCAACGCTTCAAAAAGAAGAAGAAAAGCGCCTAAAAGGGCTGAAAACCTTCTTAATGGAAGAAATAGACGTAAACCTAAAAGAAATAGAAACAAAAGAAAAAGCAGAAAATTATCTAAAAGAGAAGACGAAAGAAATAATCAAAAAGTATCGAATGAAAATACCACCGGAAGCCATTGACAAACTTACATATTACATGATACGGGACTTCATAGGCTACGGAAAAATAGACCCATTAATGAAGGATCATTTAATCGAAGACATTTCAGCAGACGGCGTAAACATACCAATCTACGTCTGGCACAGACTCTACGAGTCGTTGCCAACAAACATAATATTTAAGGATGAAGCAGAATTAAACTCCTTCATAATTCGCTTGGCATATTTATCTGGAAAAAACATTTCAATCGCAACCCCGATTTTGGACGCTTCACTCCCAGACGGAAGCCGTGTACAACTAACTTATGGAAACGAAGTGACGCGAAGAGGTTCAACATTCACTATTAGGCGTTTTCGAGTTGACCCACTCACCATTTCGGACTTGATTGCTTTCAACACTATTTCCTCGGAGATGGCTGCTTACTTGTGGTATATAATAGAAAACAGAGCTTCAGTCATCGTCGCCGGCGGTGTTGCGTCAGGAAAGACAACCATGCTAAACTGCTTGTCAATGTTCATCAAGCCCGAAATGAAAATAGTAAGCGTAGAAGATACGCAAGAGCTCAATCTTCCCCATGAGAACTGGATACCTTCCGTTGTAAGATTAGGGTTTGGACATGAAGACAAAAAAGGCGGCACAATAACCTTGTTTGACCTATTAAAGGCTGCCGTCAGGCAAAGACCAGACTACATTATCGTGGGCGAAGTGCGCGGAGAAGAAGCCTACACACTGTTCCAAGCTATGGCGACAGGCCATCTGGGAATGAGCACGATACACGCTGAATCGGTTGAAGCCGTAATAAACCGTCTAGAATCTGAACCGATGAACATTCCAAAATCGCTCATAAAAATGACCGATGTTATAATGGTTATGACGAGAACGGAAATTCAAGAAAAGCCAGCAAGAAGAGCGAGCACAACAGCAGAGGTTGTAGAACTTGACCGAAAAACAAAAAACATACTAACCCAAGAGGTGTTCCACTGGAACCAAAAAGAAGACAAGTTCACCTTTTCTGGTAATAGTGCCATTTTAGAAAGACACATGAAGAAATTAGACATAAACGAAGAAGACATTAAACGCGAACTGCATCGTAGAAAAATTGTTTTGGAATGGATGGTTAAAGCGGAGATTCGCCGCCACACCGACGTTGCAAATGTGATTAGAGAATATTACGCCAACCCGAACCGTGTTTTCCAAAAAGCGAGAGTAGGACTGAAATGAGCAACAAAGCCTACGAGAAAGTTAAAAGACTCTGGAAGCGCTTCAAAGCGATGTGCAAATTACCAACAGTAACTTCAGAACATAAAGCAGAAACATCAAAGAAAGAAAGACTTGTGCTGAGAGAGCCACATTTCATAGCTTACCAGCTTATTGGCGGAAAAACAGAACGTGTTTTGCCGCTCTTCAGGGATTTAGACTCAAGCTTGCAAAGTGCAGGATTAAAAATTACGTTTAAGGCTTATGTTAGCCTAACAGTCTTAACTGCACTTCTGATTTCCATTGCCATGCTGATTTTCATTCCATGCCTTTTTGTTTTTCTTTTCAACATACCATTTTTGCCAGCGCTTCTCTTTGGCGTCGGAAGTAGTTTATTTGCTGGTGCCTTCTCGGTTATTGGATTCTACTTTTATCCTATATATCGTGCAGACAAGCTCAAAAGAGAAATAGAAGACGAGTTGCCCTTCACTACTGGTTATATGGCAATTCTCGCAAGCGCTGGAGTTTCTCCAGAAAGAACCTTTTACTCATTATCAAATCTAAGCGTTCCATTGGCTGTTTCCACAGAAGCTAAAGATATTGTCAGAAACGTGAATCTCTTCGGCTTAGACATAATCTCAGCCTTACAAGAAGCATCAAAACGCACACCATCTAAAAGATTCCATGAAATGCTAGAAGGATTCATCTCAACAATACACTCCGGCAGTAACTTGGCTGCATATCTCCGAGAGAAATCAGGACAATATATGAAGTTAAAACGAATGAGTCTGCGCAAGTTTTCAGACACCTTGTCTACTTTGGCTGAGTTTTACGTGGCTTTGCTAGTGACGGGTCCGTTGCTTCTTGTCATCATGCTCGCAGTAATGGCGATGCTTGGGGGAGGAAATCTAGGAATACTAAGCCCAGACCTCATACTTCAAATACTCACTTACATCGGAATCCCACTCGGCTCCATAATGTTTCTGATAATCTTAGATGCGGTTTCGCCTAAGTGGTGATGAAAACGCCAAAAATACCGAGGAAAATGAAAAAAATCGTTTGGATTGCATCGGTTTTGTCAGCTATCGCCATAGTTTTATTTGCTTATGCTATGTTTTGGGGAACCGCAACATTTGATGAATTCGTGTTTTTCGCAGTTATGACGGGAATTTTTCCCTCAACAGTGCTAAACTACGTTGACTATAGATGGAGAAAAGCCATAGATGAAAACTTGCCAAACCTTTTCAGAAGCATAGTTCAAGCCCAGGAGACAGGTATGACTCTTCCTCAGGCGTTGGAAGAAGCGTCTAAGAGAAGTTATGGTCCATTGACAGCTGAATTGAAGAAGATGAACGCGCAGATATCTTGGGGTATGACATTTGAAGAAGCACTTTTAGCATTAGGAAGACGCGTAAACACTGTGCTTGTGCAAAGAACAGTGCCTTTAATTATCGAAGCAAGCCATTCCGGAGGGCATGTGGAAAAAGTTTTTGACCCGATGGGCAAGTTTATACAGACAACGCTTTTGTTAGATAGGGAAAGACGAAACCAAACGAAACCCTACGTCGCCATAATTTATGTAGCCTTTTTCGTGTTTCTTTTCACAATCATATTGCTTTTCAGGTCATTTTTCGTTAGCATAGAAGGCTTGCCTGTGCTTGGGACAGGAGTTATGTCGCCACAAGAAATGCAACGCATATTTTTCCACATGACAATAATCCAAGCCTTCTTCGGAGGACTGGTTGCTGGAAAAATGGGAGAAGGAACGGTAAACGCTGGGCTAAAACACAGTCTCATAATGATGATTTGCGGTTATGTAGCTCTTAAGTTCTTTTTGTGAGGAGAAAAAAATGAGGCGGATGTTTATGAGATTTTTGTGCGATAAGCGGGCTATAACGCCGGTTTTGAGCAATATCTTGCTTATGGTGGTAGCTGTAGGCGTCATGGCAATTGCCACAACGGCAACGTACGTTATAACCACTAACCTACGGGAAAATATGAGCGAACGTGTAATCGTCGAAGATGTATGGTTTAACAATTCAACGGGTAACATAAGCGTATATCTTCGAAATATCGGAAAAATTGCTATCCGCGTTTCCGCAGTATATGTTAACCATACTTCACAAGCGTTCACTAATCCTTTCAATCTAGAAATTGGCAAGCACGGTTGGCTTGACATCTCACACAGTTGGATTTCTGGCAACTTATACTATATCGATATTGTGACGAACAGGGGGACTCACGTTGGAGGCTACTATACGGCGCCTTAAACAGAACAAACGCGGCGTAAGCAACGTGATAGTGGTAATGCTAAGCCTAGTATTAATAGTGATTATAGTTGGCAACGTGGTGCTCTGGAGTTATCAAATGAACCAATTAGACCTAGAGAGAATGCAAGAAACAGTAAACATCGCTAATGTTACACGCATCACACGATCTTCGTGGTCTACTGCACAAGAAGAATTTTCAATCAGTGCAGGTAGCAGATTAAGCGGCACATACACAGATACGAAAATCATAGACGATTCTCCAGAAACTTTCAAAGAGGAAATTCCATCCATCCAGTATACCCCTTCAGGCTATTCTCCGTGGGATTCTACAACTTTTGTTTCTGGTTCGCTAACTGATCTGCAAACGGACAATGATGTTTATATACAGTTTCGCAGTTATCCTTCCACGTTTTCAGAGACCACGGAAACCTTTGGAAATGTGGCAGCGGGAACAAGCTCTCGTAATACAGAAAACACCATTGTTGGTTCTATTTTTACTCCAACAAAAGATGGTGAAGCACAAAGTATCACCGCATATATCCGCATGACATCAAGTTCCAAAAATATGAAATGCGCAATTTATTTACATAGTAACCTAAGTCTGGTTGCGCAAACAGAGGAAAAAGCTGTTCCAGTTAACCCTGCCACGTGGGTCACGTTTAATTTTCTCACACCTAAACCGATACTTAAGGCAAATACGGAATACTTGCTAGTGACTTGGTCTTATGCAGGAAATGGTTACGCCTACCTATACTATACTTCAGGTGCAACAAACCAAGGACATTATGTTAGCGCAACCTATGAAGCAAACTTTCCAAATCCTATGCCTAATCCCAATCATGAAACAAGAGCGTACAGCATTTACTGCACTTTCAAACCCGCAAGTGAGGAAACAGTTGAAGTCGAGTTCACCGGCGCATCCAACATCGAACCTTGGACGAACCTAACATGGACAATAGATTGTTCCTTCACAACGGATGGGGTAACCACAACATTTCAACTTTACAATTACCAAACGGGAGAATATCCAACAAGCGGAGATGGATACATGACGGACACCATAGGCACAACGGACACCACAAAAAACCAGACGATAACCACTAATCCAACAAACTTCAGAGACGCTGACGGACACTGGAAAATAAAAATCAAAGGAGTTAAAGCCACTTCTACACAGTTTGAACTTAAAGTGGATTGGATTGAGTTTAAAACGACATTGTCTGACATTTACAGGTTATCCATCAGCAATAATTTCATAATAGACCTGTCAACTTACCCGCTAAGTCATATTCATGGTATTGAAATAGTTGTTAGGTATAACGTCACAGAAGACGCGGAAAAATGGTTCTTGAAAGCATACAACTGGAGCGCATCGACTTTCAGCGACAACAGTTTCAACAATACTGGAGGAAGCCAACCCACCAAAAATGAATGGAACGAATACGCAATTAATATAACGGATAATTGGTCAAGTTACATTAGAGATGACGGGACACTACTTGTCGAATTCACAGATGAAGGATTAAACGCAACCCAAACCATGACGGAAATAGACTTTTTTGCTATAAGAGCAATAATCAACGGCACACGCTTAGATTTAAAGAACACAAGCCCATTAACAACGCACATTATAGCAATATGGGTAACCAATTCAACCCACCATCAACGTTACAACGCCAATTTATTCATAAACTCTGGAGAAGAAAAAACATACATTCGCGCAGACATAACCTTGCCAGAAGAAAAATGCTTAATTAAAATTGTAACAGAAAGAGGCAATATTGCCGTTTTTCCAGTTGATTAGCCGCTTACCTCTCCATTTTTTCCTTTAACGCTTTTATAACTTCTTTTTGATTTTTCGCTTCAATTATTTGAATATTATATAATTCCGCCATTTTCTTTCCATTTTCACTTATCTTTGGAATGGCAATTAAATAGGCATTTTCTTGAGAAACATCAAAAATCTTAGCGAACAACGCAATTACTGGCTGCTCAGAAACAGAATTTTCAGTACTTGTCGCAACATCAATCACGGTTATCTTTCCTTTAACAGATTCTTCATAAACGACTATGTCGAACATGTGGTTCGCCCCAGACTTACCTTTCAAGAAAGCTGGACTTTCAACCTTAAACCCGCTTTCTGTCAGAAAATCTCTAATCGGAGCGATTATAACCCAACCTGACGAAGCTTCTTCTTTTGCTTCTTCTCGCAAGCTATATGCATAAACGTCTTTAATTACAGCATCTTCAAATGAAAAGTGCATGTGGCAATCTCGGCAGAAATGCCCTGTCACTGGAATGTCAAAGCTTTTGTTGCAGTCTTTACAGTTGCACCATACTCCAGCCTTTCGGTAGTCAACATCAGGTTTTTTTAGTTCTTCATGGCATTTTGGACAGACAAGCTTGTTTCCCTTATGGAAATTTTCCTCAATATCCATGTAACCACACTTGACATGCTCAATTAGAGCGCTCCTCTGTATGTCAAATGACTTGCAGTAGGGACAGCAATAGCGGATGGAAATGTTCACAGAGCCACATTTTGGGCAATAAATAATTTTGTCGTAAAGTTTTCTGTCCAAAACCTTGGCTTCATAGAGCCTATTCAGAAAAGGCTCCACACTCGCTGTGTCGCCAACAATTGCTTCAACCATTGGATAACGGTAACCCAGTTTAGAGTCATAAACGGGTTCAAGTTCGCTTATTTCGTTACTCAAAAATTTACTTAAGAAAACTTGCGTGTTACGATCCTTGTAAAGCTCCAACCTTTCGGCTTTTTCCGTTTTCTGCATTCTCTTCCCAGACTAATTCGCTCTATATCAATAGTTCTTCATATGGAATGACTTACGATATTTAATTGTTTTTAATATTGTTAAAATTTTTGCATAAAAACGTTTGGAATTATTTAGAAAAGTTTTTAAAATTTTCCATGACGATTGATTTAGGATAAGCGATTTAGAATGAGCTTGCAATCGAAACGTGTAGTTAAATGTCCAAAATGCGGTTTTACCTTTGACATATCGTACGGTCGAGCATTTGCATGCGGTGGCTGTCCATCTTCCGTGCAATGCGGAATGGCTAAGTGCCCTAAATGTGGGCATGAATTTCCATTGGAATAAGGACAAAAGTAAACGTGCTCTGCGCCGAATAATTTCTTGCTTAACAGAATTTTCCATAACTATATTGCCATCCGTAATCAAACATTACGCTCTCTTTAAAAATAAAGAATTTAGGGTGTACCAATTCAGAGTTGAAATCGATAGGCAACGTACACAGTCACATTTTTTAATGAGAACTTGCATATTCCAAGAGCACACATAAGCATGTCGAGACAATGTTGACGGTGAATCGGGTGGCAAGTCAAAAACCTCCAAAACGTCTAGTGATTCGTTGGGCAACACTCAAAGGATTAGCAGCGATAATTCTATTTCTAATCATAGCAGTCTTGATGGAATACTTCGTTGTCATTTACAGCATGGGCTTGGGTGTTGAGGAAAAACCGGAAAACAAGATGTTCGGTTTGATTAGTCCACTCTTCCATTTAGTTCCTGCCACAGTCATAATCGCGCTTATGTTAAGTTGGATATACTTAACAAGACATGCAGCCATAAGGTCTCCAGAAATACAGAAAGGAAAAGCTAACTTTAAACGCGATAAAAAACAGAGGCTGAAAGGAGTGAGGAAGTTCTTTGGGAGAATGAAATCGGGTCTGTTGAAGGTTAAAGGTGTCACGTATGTTTGGCAAAAAATACACTTTGCACGAGCCACGATAAAAAGTGCCTTAACGATAATCCTAGTTTTTTCTGCATTAATACTGCTGGTCTCGGTTATAGCATACCCGAAACTGATTTACCAAACTATAGTGAATGCCTACAAAGCCAATCCTGCTCTATTGAACTTTGTGAAAGGCACATCGCAAGCTCTAGCGCCTCTTAGCGAGTTTTTCTCAGGAGTAACTAACGTTTTGTTATCTGCCGCGCCAGGTTTCAGAAATTCTGTCTTGGCTTTTGGTTCTATTGTTGAACCATTATCCAGTTTAGATAGCGTTGGGAAATATTTGGTTTTCCAAAATGTTGCGGCTTGGATATCTGCTTTGGTAGCATTAGTTTACGGGCAGTACATGCGGAAAAGTTACCGTTATAGAAAAGGCAGAAAGGTTTAAAGTGCCCTTCTTATTGCGATACATTTTTTATTATTGTCTATAATGTTGTTTATGGGTGCGTGTTTTGGTGCGGCTGAAGGGATTCCAAAAACTGACATCGATAGATGAAGCATTACAAACTTTTCTTAATGCAGTTCAAATCAAGAAACCAAAAATGGTCGCCACTTCTTTAGATTTGGCTTTGAATCGTGTCTTAGCAGAAGATGTCATCGCAAAAGAAGACTTGCCAAGATTTGATAGGTCGGCGGTTGATGGTTACGCGGTTAGAGCCAGGGATACTTTTGGAGCATCTCAGTTCAAACCTAAGGTTCTTCGGGTTACTGAAGAAAGGGAAGCGGGTGAGGGAAAGGCTAAGCAAGTGTGGACCGGAAATCCAATTCCAAATGGCGCAGATGCAGTTGTCATGTTGGAAAACACCAAACGAAATGGCGACAAGATAGAAGTTTGGGCGCCGGTTACACCCGCAGAAAATGTTTCAAAAAAGGGTGAAGACATCGCGAAAGGAGAAATAGCAGTAAAAGCGGGGACTCGGTTGAAACCTCAACATTTGGGATTAGTTGCTGCTTTAGGGTTTTCTAAAGTTAAGGTTTTTGAACCACCTAAAGTTGCCATATTAGCAACAGGAAACGAGCTTGTGAGCATAAGTGAAGAGCTTGGAGAAGGACAGTTTTTTGAGGTTAATAGGCTTGTTCTTTCAGCCATGTGCCGCGATTTGGGTGCAGAAGCGGTTGATTTGGGAATAGCAAAAGACAATGTTGCTGAGATTGCCTCGAAATTAAGGGATGGATTCGCGACTGATGTGATAATAACTACTGGCGGGACGAGTGTTGGACTTTCAGACCTCGTTCCAGAAGCGGTAAATACGCTTGGGAAACCTGGCGTAATCGTTCATGGTGTTGCCATGCGCCCAGCGATGCCGACAGCTCTCGCCGTTGTGGTTGGGAAGCCTATAATAATCTTGTCGGGCAATCCCGTTGCGGCAATGATTGGATTTGAAGTTTTCGCCAGACCATTAATATGTAGAACGCTTGGAATGGTGCAGCAAGAGTTCAGACCTATCGTGAGTGCTAAAGTGACGAGAAAAGTAGCTACAACGCTGGGAAGAAAAACTTTTGTTCGTGTCCGCGTTTTCCAGAAAAACGGAGAGTTTTTCGCTGAACCAGTAAGTGCAAAAGGGTCAGGGATGATTTCAACAGTGACGAAAGCGAATGGTTATGTGATTGTTCCAGAAAACCGGGAAGGACTTGTAGAAGGAGAAACGGTCGCGGTTTACTTGTTTGGTTATGTGGAGATGAATGGGTCGAATGTTTAGAAAACTCCTGACTCTGGATGAAGCAAGACAAACTATTCAGAAATATTTCAAACCAAAGCCTTTAGACGTCGAAGAAATTCGCTTGTTAGAAGCTCACAATCGTGTTCTTGCAGAAGACGTTATTGCCGACTTGGATATTCCGCCTTTTGACAGGTCAACTGTTGATGGTTATGCCGTGAAAGCTGAAGACACTTTTGGCGCGGAAGAAAACAAGCCTGTAAAACTTAAACTCTGCGGCATGGTCAATGTTGGAGAAAAACCAAAAATAGCTGTCACTTTGGGTGAAGCGGCTGAAATTGTGACTGGAGCACCAATACCTAAGGATGCAAATGCTGTTGTGATGGTTGAACATACAGAGAGAAAGAACAATGGAGTCTACATTTACAGTGCTGTTGCAGAAGATGAAAACGTGATGAAAGCTGGTGCGGACATTCGGAAAGGCGAAACTGTCTTAAAAAATGGACAGTTGCTCGGTTCAAGAGAAATGGGTGTGTTAGCTGCAATTGGAAAAACAAAGGCTAAAGTTTACAAGGTTCCACAAGTGGCGGTTCTTTCAACAGGTGCTGAGATTACGGAGCCGGGCAGAATACTGCCTTTTGGCAAAATCTATGATATAAACGCTTACAGTCTGAGCACTGCGGTGTTAGAAAGTGGTGGAAAACCACTTTACTTGGGCGTTTTTCCAGACGATAAGAATGAGATACATAAGGCTTTAAAGCAGGCTTTGGCGTCAGCAGATATGGTCGTAACTTCTGGTGGAGTTTCAGTAGGTCCAAAAGACGTTATGCCCCAAACATTAGATTCTCTTGGAAAACCAGGCGTGATTGTGTGTGGAGTCGCGACTAAACCCGGAAAACCTACAACGGTTGCTTTAATAGACGGAAAACTAGTTTTTTCGTTGCCGGGACATCCAACTTCGGCGTTGCTGATTTTCCATTTGCTTGTTCGTCCAATTATTCAGCAAGTAGCAGGGCGAAAAGCGGAGGAGTCAGCAACTGTTAAGGCTTTGGCTGCCGCAAGAATGTTTCCAGCGAAGGGCAGACGAACGTTTGTTATGGTTAAGTTAAAACGTGACAAGTCACAGCGATTGCTTGCTGAACCAGTTCCATCGGGACTTTCGGGGGCAATTACAACGCTCGCAAAGGCTGATGGCTTCGTGGAGATAGCTGAAAACCAACAGTTTATTGATGCCAATGAGGAAGTTTCGGTTCATCTCTTTAAAGGCTGTGAAGAAAAGTGGTTTTAGCTTTCTAGGGTTTTTCTTTTAATCGCTATGTATGCTGTGAAAATCCATGTTAAGATTAGGTAGGCAATCATGCTTATGTCGTAAATTAGGTTCTTTCCAAATGAAGAAATGGACGAGAATATCGTGTAAGCGGAGAAAGTTGTGGCTGTGAAGAATAGTATGATAACAAGCCATATTGTCCAAAACCGTTTTCTAATTAATCCATAAGCGGTTATTAGGCTTAATATGCCGATTATGCCGATGTGGAGAGGGAAATCGGCGAGAGGTGATATGGTAAGGAGTATTATTCCAGCAATTATGTAAAATGCAGATGCTGCGTACATTCCCAGGTTTTCCATGGTAAATTTTGACTTGATAGACATTCAACCACGGCTCTTTTTAAAGATGCATTAACACTAACATTAATAAATTTAATGTTTTCTTGTCAAGCCGTTTAGAAATCAGATTAGCTTTAGCCGGTAGCTAACGAAAAAGTTTAAAACACCAGTGTAGAATAGAAAAGAGGAAAATGCATGAGCTACCATGAACTTTTTGTTTCTCAAACAAATGTTTTCAGCGGCTTCCAGAAGCCTTTCGAGAAAGCAAAGTATGTAATTTTTGGCGTTCCCTTTGATGTTACAAGCACGTATCGCACTGGAGCAAGATTTGGTCCAAACGCGGTTCGGCAAGCGTCGCTTAACATAGAAACTTATAGTTTCCGTGCGGGCGTAGATGTTGAGGATTTGCAGTTGCATGATTTGGGCGATTTACATGTGCTCACCGACACGGAAAAGACTTTGGAAAGAATTAAGTTGGTAGTTACAGATGTTTTAAAAGAGGGAAAAACGCCGGTAACAATTGGTGGAGAACACACTATCACGTTAGGCGTTGCGAGGGGGTTGGGAAAAAAGGCTTCTAAAACGGCGATAGTGAGTTTTGATGCGCATTTGGACTTGCGTAACGAGTTTATGGGATTGAAACTTTCTCACACGACTTTCATGCGCAGGATAAACGAGGAAGTTAAGCCGGCAGAGATTATTGAAGTTGGCACGAGAGCAGTTTGCAAAGAAGAGCTAGCTTATGCAAAAAAGGCTGGAATAGAATTTTTCACAGCGCGACAAATTAGAAAAGAAAGAATCCCACGCATTATAAGACAATTGCATGAGAAACTTGCAAGATACGAGAACATTTACTTATCCGTTGACATGGACGTGCTTGACCCAGCATACGCGCCAGCAGTGCAAAATCCAGAACCAGAAGGGCTAGAACCATACGTTTTGCTTGACATTCTATGCGGTTTATGCGATAAACGGGTTGTAGGCTTTGACGTTTTGGAAGTAGCGCCCGACTATGACCAAGGAGTTTCGGCGATTCAAACTGCAAGAATTATTTTTGAAGTTCTTTGTTGTTTGGAAAAATCTCGGAAAGGTGGACGAAAATAGAAGAAGTTAAGTCGTATTATGACGAGAAAGCGAAAAACTACGATGAAACATTTGAGATTCTATACTTCAAGGTGTACGATGCAATCACTTGGAAGTATATTGAGCCTTATGTTCCCACAGACCCTAACGCACTTGTTCTTGATGCTGGAGGAGGAACAGGTCGCTGGGCAATTCAGATGGCACGTAAAGGTTGCAAGGTAGTTCTGATGGACTTATCAGATGGAATGTTGAAGGCTGCTACAGAAAGAGTGAAGGCAGAAGGGCTTGAAGATAGTGTTATCGTGAGAAAGGGTGACATTACCAAGACAAGCTATGATGATGAGACGTTTGACATGATTCTTTGCGAACATGCTCTTTTTCTCTTTAAAGAGCCAGATTTTGTTTTGAAAGAGTTTAGACGAATTTTGAAGAAGAAAGGTCTGTTGATAATTTCTGCGCAAAACCGTTATGTTCAATCGTTGTCTTCGTTGTCGAGCAAGCCAAGCGTGGACAATGTAGAGAGAACGATGAAGATTTTAGAGAATGTGGAGCATGAATGCATGACTGAAGACGGTTTGGTTAAGATTTACACCAGGACTCCAGATGAACTTCGAAACATGCTGGAGCGAAACGGTTTCAGGGTGGAAAAGATTATCGGAAAGGTTCTAACCATGCCTTTGCGAATAAGGAAGGAATTTTACATGCAAAGGGAATATTCAGAAGAATTATTCAACAAGATACTCCAGTTAGAGCTTAGCTTATGCGAGAAACCAGATGCTTTGGCGTTAGCAGGACATTTACAAGCAATAGTACGAAAAATGTAGAAAATTTTTGAGAAAAACTGCGTTTTTGTGACTATACCCCCCTTATTTATAGATTCAATTTTGTGTTGAAAGATAGATTCACTGGGATTCTATTCTTTAGATAGTTTGGCGATGAAGAATCCGTTGCATTGGTGAATATGGGGATAAAGTCTTTGGCATTTGTCTAATCCTCTCAAGGCAGGTAAGCCTATTTTCGGGGGTATTTCAGCCAATGAGAATTCTGGATGCCACTTTAAAAAGCGTTCAATAATTATCTCGTTTTCTTCTAATGTTATGCTGCATGTAGAGTAAACCAGAGTGCCTCCGGACTTCACATGCATTGCGCAATTGTTTATCATTCGCCATTGAATCTCAGCCATTCTATCAATAGAGCGTCTTGTAAGCCTCCACTTTGCGGAAGGCAACTTTCCAAAGGCGCCTGTGCTGGTGCAAGGCGGGTCCAAAACTACCATGTCTGCTTCTACAGTGAAAGGCAACTGATTGCGCGCATTAGCAATAATTGGCACTGCATTCTCAACGCCCATGCGTGCAATTTCGCTTTTCCACACATTCATTCTGCGTCTCGAATAATCCACAGAATAGATTGCACCGCGGTTCTGCATAAGCTGAGCTAAATATGTGGTTTTGGCTCCAGGAGCAGCACAAACATCTAAAACGGTTATTTCAAGTTTCGGGTTTGCCGCTTCTGCTGCAAAGCAGCTTGCCTTGTCTTGAATGTAGAATAAACCTTCTCGAAAGCTTGCGGTTCTGGTTAGCGGATGCTTTGTGCCTAAAACTTTGTATGCGTGTCTTAATTGTTCAACTTTTTCAATTTTAATATCTTCTTCAGCAAGTTTCTCTAAAATCTCCTTTTCTTCAGCCTTAAGCGTGTTCAATCTTATGTATGTCGGCGGCGACCGCGTGTTCGCCTCTAGAAGGGTGATGGCTTCTTGTCTTCCAAATGTTCGAAAGCAATATTTCACAAACCATGCCGGATGAAACGTTAAAAGTCCAATTCTTTCTTCATCATTCACGTCTTCAAAGATTGATTTTGGCTTTTGCGTTAACAACTCGCCAAGAACGTGTTCAACTTTTCGGAGAGTTTTCCAGCCGAGAATCGACCGAGCCAGTTTAGATATGTTCTCAGCTTCTTCAATGTCGATTTTAGTCCAGTTTTTAACTATTCGCGTTTGGTAAACATAAAGCCGCAGAAAAGCTTGAACGCCAAGGTCAAACTCGCTTATTGTTTCTGGCTCTAACGTCCTGTTTATGAATGCGTCAATAAAATTGCGCCTCCTAACTGTTTCGCACACGAGCATGTGAGCCAGCCGCACCGCATCAGCATCACTTATGCCAAGTTGCTGGACAGTTTTTGCTAAGGCTAACCGTTCGCTTAGTCTTCGCATTTCCATCCAGCTTAAAGCTTCAATAGCAAGCGTCCAAGCTTCTTTAAGCAATCTTGTAATCCCACACTGGAGTATTGTTAAGCAATAAAGGATAAATAGGCTTATGCACTATTGACTTGGCTTGAGGTTTTACAAATGGGGTATTTAGAAACACAACCCTAAACAGCTTCTAAAAAGTAGAAGAACCCCTAAAAACCCTGTGAACGCAAAAGTTTTAGAAAATAAAAATAAGGAAAGAAAGTTGTCCGACGCAGATCACAGAGTCCTCGGTCAACAACTGGATTTATTCTCTATAAATGAAGAAGTAGGCACAGGCTTAGTTCTTTGGCATCCAAAAGGCACGATAGTCCGTAGGATAATTAGAGATTTCTGGGAAAATGAACACTTGAAAAATGGGTACCAGTTAGTTTGCACACCACATATAGCTCAGGGGGAACTCTGGAAGATCTCTGGGCATATGGACTATTACAGAGAAAACATGTACATCTTTGAGAAAGACGGGGAATCCTACGTTGTAAAACCAATGAACTGCCCATTTCACATTCAAATCTACAAGTCTCAGCCTAGAAGCTACAGAGACCTTCCTATAAGATACGCAGAATGGGGAACTGTTTACAGATATGAACGCTCAGGCACGTTGCATGGACTACTACGAGTCAGAGGATTCACTCAAGACGACGCCCACATCTTCTGCACGAAAGAACAAGTCTACAGCGAAATACTGAAGCTTTTAGATTTTGCTGAACATATGCTGCAGAAATTTGGACTCAACGAATACAAAGTATACCTTTCTACAAGAGACCCAAACCAACCAGAAAGATACATGGGTTCGGAAAGAAAATGGCAACTAGCACAAAATGCCTTGGCAAAAGCACTCAAAGAAAAGGGAATAGGCTATTGTGAAATGCAAGGAGAAGCAGTGTTTTACGGTCCAAAAATTGACGTTAACGTGGTTGATGCCTCTGGCAGAGAATGGCAATGCACAACAATCCAATTCGATTTTAACTTGCCCAAACGCTTCTGCATAAATTACATTGGTCAAGATGGAAGAAAACGAGAAGTCATAATGATTCACCGAGCCCTTCTCGGAGCCATTGAACGATTCTTTGCCATTCTAATAGAACACCATAAAGGCAATTTTCCAGTGTGGCTGGCGCCCATACAAGCGATTATACTACCAATCAGTGATTATTACATGGAATATGCTGAAAGAGTCCATAGGAAAATGTTGAGTCTAGGTCTAAGAGTAGACATTGATAGCAGTTCCTCAACCATAGGCTACAAAATCAGACAAGCAGAACTTCAGAAAATTCCGTACATGATAATCTGCGGCAAAAGAGAAGCAGAACAAGGAAAGATATCCGTAAGAGAACACAGCGTCGGAAACATAGGATTGTTAACAATCAAAGAATTTTTCAAAAATATCGAAAGGAATGCATAACTGAAACAGCATAGCGCAATAAGCGTCACTTTTTTATATTTATACAGAAGAAGATTTCTCCATAAACATAAGAGGAATAATCTTGAAGCTGTTGATAGGACCAACCATTTTTGCCATGGGTGGTGTTTTTCTGCTTTTCCTAATCGATTTAATCCTCAAAGAAGCTTCACTCTACACAAATTATGACCAAACAATGTTTTCCGTGTTTTTGGTTATCTTCGGTTTTTTGGCTTTCTTTTTACTCGGCTTCGGACTCTTGCAATAATAGCATCTACTGTGTCATCAGAAGAACAGACCAAAAACCAAAGTGGGTAGTAAGAGATTTTAGTCTATACTTCTCATAAAGTTAAGTAGGTCAACGACAAGATGGCACAGAAACGTTTAGAGGACTTCTCTAAAGTTGAAGCTAAACTTACAAAAGAAACAGAAGCGAAAGCTCTACCCTCCACAGAAACCATAACAAAAGAAAAGAAAGAACGTGATTTTCCGCCGTTAGCGCCAGAAAATCTGCCCCCTTCCTATTTCGTTTCAGCCACCTACGATGGAAAAACTGGAAAAGCCTTAATCAAACTTTACGAGCCGAACTCGGGCAAAATTTACTTCTGGTACGATAACACTGGACACAAGCCCTATTGCCTAACCAACCTTTCACAATACGAACTGGAAAAAATCACTCGCCTAACACAGCATGAAGGTTTTGACCATTTTGAAATTGTTGAAAAATTTGACCCATTATCAGAGCGAAATGTGAAAGTGACAAAAATTGTTGCGAAAGACCCGCTTGCAGTGGGCGGACGCCCTACAGGATGCATAAGAGACATTATTCCAGAAGATTTCCCAAAAGTTTCAGAAACTCCTATTGAGCCTGAAAAAATTAAGGTTTGGGAATCAAAAATAAAGTATTACCAATCATACATTTATGATAGAAATCTTCAGCCCGGAATGCTTTATGAAGTCAAAAATGGCGATTTAATTCCGAAAAGCCTAGAAGAAGCCGAAAGAATGGTTCAGAGTATACGTGAAATTTTCAAGGAAGCCACCGACGAAGAACTGCAATATATTGAGCAATGGGCTAGATTGTTGGAGTATTCCGCTCCAAAATTCCACCGCGTAGCCTTAGACATAGAGGTCTACACGCCAGTCCCAACAAGAATGCCCGACCCCAGAGAAGCCGCCTACCCAATCGTGTGCGTTTCACTTTACGGCTCAGACGGACAAAAGAAAGTCTTGCTTTTAAAGCGCGAGGGAGTCCGCGAAGGAACAGAACGTTTGCCAGCCGACGTGAGCCTAGAATATTTTGACTCAGAAGAAAAACTTATCAGAGCTGTTTTTGACGCTTTATGGAATTATCCTTTTGCATTAACTTTCAACGGTGATGATTTCGACTTGCGTTATTTGGCGCATAGAGCCTTAAATTTCGGTTTTAAAAGAAATGAAATTCCAATAGAAGTTGGCAGACGCGTTTGTCTATTGAAGTATGGCGTGCACATAGACTTATACAAGTTTTTCTTCAACCGTTCAATCCAAATTTACGCCTTCAACAATCGTTATCGCGATGTAACACTTGACGACGTGGGCAAAGCCTTAATTGGAATGGAAAAAATCAAACTGGAAAAGAGTTTAGGCGAATTATCCTACACAGAACTCGCCAAATACTGCTTCAGAGACGCAGAAATCACTTTCAAACTGACAAATTTCGAAGACGAACTAGTCATGAAATTAATTCTGGTTTTGGCCAGAATCAGCAGCATGCCAATGGAAGACGTAAGCCGCCAAGGCGTCTCACGCTGGATAAGAAACTTCATGCACCACGAACACCGCCGAAAAAACATGCTCATCCCAAACATGGAAGACATCCTTGCAGTTAAGGGCAAAACAGTAACTAAAGCCATAATTAAAGGCAAAAAATACAAAGGTGCAATAGTTGTTGAACCCACCCCCGGCGTCCACTTTAACGTTGCAGTCATGGACTTTCCAAGCCTATACCCGTCAATAATAAAAGTTTGGAACCTCGGCTACCAATCCATACTCTGCCAACACCCAGAATGCCGCAACAACCTAATCCCAGACACGCCACACTGGGTCTGCACCAAAAAACGAGCATTAGAAAGCCTCCTAATCGGTTCACTCAGAGACTTGCGCGTGCAATGGTACAAGCCTAAAACAAAAGACAAAACATTACCAGTAGAACTTCGAAGCTGGTACAACCTAATCCAAGGAGCACTCAAAGTAATCTTGAACGCAAGCTACGGAGTTTTCGGAGCCGAAACCTTCGACCTTTACTGTCCACCAGTAGCCGAAGCAACCGCCGCAATCGCAAGACACTCACTAACCCAAATACTGAACAAAGCCGAACAACTCGGCATTCAAGTTCTTTACGGCGACACTGACAGCATATTCCTAAAGAACCCTTCAAAAGAACAAATTGAGAAGCTAGCCCACTGGACAGAGCACGAATTAAAAATGAGTCTAGACGTAGACAAGGTTTACAGATACTCCGTTTTCAGCTCACGCAAAAAGAACTATCTGGGAGTTTTCGAAGACGGAAGCGTGGACGTGAAAGGGTTAACAGGCAAGAAGAAGCACATCCCACCATTTATCAAAAAAGCCTTTGACCAAATGAAAGAACGCTTAGCAATGGTCAAGACCCCAGCAGATTTTGAAAATGCCAAAAAAGACATAAGCCAAATAATCCGCGACTGCTACATGCGACTAAAACGGAGAGAATGGGAAAACCTAAACGATTTAGCATTCAACGTGGTCTTGGGCGAAGAACTGGAACGCTACACAAAAACGACGCCGCAACACGTCAAAGCCGCAAAAATTTTGAAAGAAAATGGAGTAGAACTGAAAGCCGGCGATTTAATAAGTTTCGTAAAGGTCGTTAAGGAACCCCACGTTAAGCCCGTTGAATTAGCCACAAACAATGAAATTGACGTGGACAAGTACATAGCCTATTTGCACTCAACATTCGACCAAGTACTAGATGCTTTAGGCTTAGACTTTGATGAAATAATTGGATTAACGAAACTGGAACGTTTCATGTGATTTTTGTCAAATTACTTATCTTCTTCCAACACCTTTAGCCCACGTGATTTCAAAGGTTCAATAATTGCTGGTCTGTTGAATATCTGAAGAACTATGTAACCTATCACTGCAATTGCTATCAAACTACTGACCAGAATGCTGATTAATGTTGTAACCCAAGCTGGCATAAACGCAAGCTCTGTAGGTTGATAAGGATAGAACATCCACAGATACCCTCCGCCAACAATTACTCCTATAGGCAGAGAACCCGCGATACATGCTAGTAACTTATGCTTTCTCAATATCATTACGAGACTTGATGCTACTAAATTTGCAAGAGAACCAAAGATTATGTCGAGAGGCCCTATTGGTCCAATAGCATTAACGACAACACATCCAGCTGTAACGCCGATAATAACAGGCATTCCGAACAACGCAGCTAACGCAATCAAGAAATCCGAAATTCGCAATTGCACTGGTCCATAGATTGAAGGATTCCCAAAGGGAGAAAATGATTGAACAATATTAATTAAAGCGTATAATGCTGCAAAAACAACCGTTAGGGATATGTCTCTAGTGTCAAATTTCAATCCTTTCACCTCCTACTCCGGGGTTTATAGTGGCGGAACGGGTGGAGGCCCACTCACCCGCCAATAATCCTTATGCACAGAGTTTTAGACTATTAAATGTTTACTACAAATCACTTTGAAGAAGCACCGACCTCGCTTGTTTCTTCTTCAGCCGCAGTTGCAGCTTGAACACTCACAGCTTCTACCGCCTCTGCTCCAACTTCAACGCTTACGTCTTCAACTGGAACCCCCTGCTTTGGCGGAATAAGTAAATTGTTGGGAGGGGGAGGGGCATTCAAAATTGTTGACATCAAATACATTGCAGTAAAGGCGTGTTGGTAAATGCTTTGAAAAACATACGGCACTTTCGTTTCCGGGTCAACTTCTAACATTTTTTTAATTTCTACGTCCTTGCCAGTTATGGTTGCAGTGCCTTCAACTTCAAATTTCACCACATTCGGTTTAGTATTCAAAAGTAGACCAAAACCTACAACAACCATTTGGCTTTTGCGTTCTTTTTCTTCCAGCTTTGCTTTAACGTCAAAATTAATAGTTTCAGCTCCACCGCCCTTAGCACCCAGACGGACACCTAACAAACTGCTGATTTCCACTTTAACTGAAACGTTTGGAACATACAAAGCTGGGCAAATAATCGATTCCTCACATTAGCCAATTACATGGTGAGCTAGTCCTCTAACCTCTTGCAATTAAGCCTCGCTTGAAACTGATTTTTGCCTTTTGTGTGTAATACAATAATACATACAGTCTGGTTTAGCATAAACACCAAGCTTAAACCGTTACACAAACAAAGCGGTAAACGTTGAAACCACAAAAAGAAGCGAAATTATGACAACTACTTGCCGCTCAGTCAAAGGACGATAATAAGTAATCAAAGTAACCAAACTACGCTTATGGTCTGAAGACAACTTTTTACCATCAAACACGACTTGTGCCTTAGACTTATAAAAGAAATAAGTTAACAGAATCAGTACCGAATTAAAAATATACGGCAATATGGAAACAATCAGAAAAGATTTTGCATCTGAGATGATGGCGAAGGAAGCCAACGTTATTCCAATCGCAAAAGACCCGGTGTTTCCAACAAAGATTTTCCCTTGAAAATTAAGAATAGCAAGGAAAAGCCACACAACTAATGGAACATACAGCATAATAGCATGCTCACCAGACACAACCATCAACCCAACCAAAACAATCGCAGGACAAACTGTTTCCAAACCATTCAATCCTCCAAGCTGATTCACAGTATTAGTAGTGACAGTTACAATCAACGGAATAACCAAAAAATAATATAAAAGACCAAAATCTAAAGGCTCAAAAAAAGGAATTGTTAGAGAAGTACGCAATCCAAGCTTAATTGCTAAAGAAACGAGCGGTATAGAGGCTATAAGAGGAAAGAAAGCCTTATAACGCCACCGCAGATCCATCCAATCATCAAGAAGACCCATAAAACCTCCAAACAAAATGCAAACAGCCAATGTTAAAGCAGAAGAAACATTGTTAGATGCTGGCGGTTGATTAAAATAATATAAGGCAAAGAGGTAAGTTACACTCACTAGAACATAGATTACACCTAAACCGTTTGGAACTAAAGGCTTGTTTGGTTTATGGTAGTCTGGAACCTTAGGAAACAAGCTATCTCTCCTTTGCTAGTCTGGATACTTAATCTCGTAAAGGCATATCAGTGGAATAATACCGCCATATTTATCTGGTGCCACGTTCACTCCAGCAAAATATGCTTCTTTAAAGTACTTTGGCTCAATGCCTGGTTCTTCAGGCAATATGCCAGTGTCGCTGTGGGCGTCACACCATCGCTGTCGTCCCCAACTCATCAATTTATAAATTGTTGAGTTGGTTCCAAAATCATTCCACTGCCATTTTTTGCTGCTACTATAGTTTCCAAACTTAAATTCATCAGTCCATGCTGTGGCATCATTAAGTAGACCTTCGTTCTTGAAACGTTGGCTTGCCTTTCCGGATATTCGCGCTATCCACATCCATTTTCCTTCATCACCGTAACCAGCCCAGCTTGCGTAGTATTGGTTACCTTCCTGTTTTATAGCGAGAGTTATGAACACAAGAACGTATTTGGCGTTATAGCGTTTCAACATTTCTACTGCTTGCGTTTCATTAGCCATGAATATGAAACCAACATTCTCTATTTGAGTACCATTTATCGTAGCGTTATCCGCAAGTGATGTTACATTTCCAAGTATAGTTAGCCAGTATCCGTAGTCCCACCAACTACAAACAACTTTTTCTTCAATCGGGTTATATCCCACATTGCTTTTTAACCAGTCTAGCATGTCAAGCCATTCTTGCACGGGTTGGTTAGGGATTATGGGAAGACTGCCTCCTGTGATGGTTACTGGAGAATAAGCTTGGCTGTAGACTTTAGGTATACCGCCAGATTGTGGTGAAAAAGCGAAGTTAGTCATTAAAATAATGAAGATGAGAAGAATAGCAACTCCGCTAAACTCTTTTCCAACATGTCCCAAAC
>JAIMAA010000028.1 GCA_023512225.1 Candidatus Bathyarchaeota archaeon | reverse complement strand
CAAACTTTCCTTGCGTCAGCACGTCGCCAAACATTTCCACCAACAATTCATTTCTGGAACAGAAAAATACTTCATTCCGCCAGTTTGTCCACACATGAAGTCCCCTAGTTTTCTCTTTATGAATAAAATGCATAAACACACGTTCTTTCTCGACGTGCAATAAACTCAACGCGCTTGGACCTTCCAAAGACAAGAAAAGCACATCCAAAGCTTCGTCAACATCAGCCTTTTCCGTCAACAATTCCTCAAACAAGTGTGGAATTACTTCTGAGTCGATAAGTTCAACCTTTTCAGACTCAAAAACATGCGCCCCAAGTTTCTTTCTAATTTCCTTATAATTTGCTACACTACCATTATGGACTGAAACAATAGTTCGGCTTGGATTACATCTTGCAATGTAAGGCTGAGCTGTTTCCTTAAAAGAGGAACTTGTCATAAACTGAGGACTTGGCATCCGAACATGCGCGATTAGGATAGACGCTTCTTTCACGCTAAAAATTTCAGATAAACGCTTAGCAGGAGAACCATCACTGCTTCCAATTTTTTCACAAAGAACTTCTCCACTTCCCTCAAGCACAGCAATTCCTGCTCCATAACCTCCGACAGGTTTCGGTTCTGACGGGTATTGGTGAACTTCTAGTTTTTCGAGTAATCTGAACACGTTGTCCATGGCTATTGGCGTTTTCAAAGCGAAACCGAATATGCCGCACATTTGCAGTATCTTCCGTAAGCGTAAATAGACTGAACAATTATTTCAATATGTTGGACGATGAGGTAATCGAGGTACACTGACAAAAGCGGATGATTGCTTTTTCCGCTCCTGAGTCCAAAACTTTCTTCCTAGAAGAAGTCAACTACAAATACGCAAAATAGGAGAGAGGGGTGAGAGTGATTTTTACTTTTCTGAGGGTCCAGTGACGTAAGCCCATATGCTGACCATGACAAGCGTTAAGCAAGCGCCGGCGAATCCTGAAATTATGTATCTAGCCTTGAGAACTTCTGGCAACACTGTCATGATCGCTGGAATCACGTATTCCGCTGTTATGTCGGCGATGACTCCGGCTGCAAATCCTAATGCTGCTACTACGAGGAAGATTTTCATTCTGTCTTTCAATTTTTTTCACCTTTGCCTTACACTTGATTTCTAAGCCTCTTTTTAGTCTAACTTACACATTTTTGTCTAATACCCCAAAATCAGCAACTTTATCTTTTAATTAGAAAATTAAAGCTCAAAACACTTTTCACTTTGGCATATAGCTCTACATATATACGTGCATATTTTCACCATGTTAACAATGCATAATATTGCTCTGTGCATCCTTCTTTTTTCGGAGGTATTAATTTGTCAGAAAGATTCGCAAAAAAATGGGAAACTAGAAGAGATGAGCAACCATTCACCAACCGCATCAAGGAGGCAGTCAGACCGCCAGGTCCACTGAAGCCGCGATTGGATTTCGCAGTTAGACGCATTGAATTGCAAGTTCAGAAACTTGACCAAGCAACTGAAAGGTTCAGCCAAAGAGACAAAGCAATATTCGCAAGAATAGTCGACGCCTACACAAAGCACGACACGGCACGCGCAAACGTCTTCGCAAATGAGCTAGCAGAAATACGCAAAATGGAAAGATTAATTATTAACGCAAGACTCGCACTTGAACAAATTGTATTAAGGTTACGCACTGTATCCGAACTTGGAGATGTAGTGTCAACCCTCGGACCAGCAGTCGGCGTTTTAAGGTCAGTGAGAGCAGGACTTGTTAGCGTATTTCCAGAAGCAGAAAACGAGCTCGGAGAAATTGGCAACTTACTTAGCGGTATAATGATTGAAGCTGGACAAAGCTCAGGAATGACGTTGAACTTTGACGCAGTAAACGAAGATGCACAGAAAATTCTCACAGAAGCCGCAACAGTCGCGGAACAAAGAATCAAAGAAAAGTTCCCAGAACTCCCACCAGGAATTCCGGGACTCCCAGCGCCTTCCTTAGGCGAGAAAGCACCAACTGAAACCTCTTAAAAGGTATAGGGGAGAAAAACCATGCCACAAGACCCCAATCTTTTTCTTTCTGTCGGAAAACAAATCAAAGACGAATACGGACGAGTAGTAGGTAAAGTAGCCTCTTTTGCAGTCTCTCCAAACGGAAAATTTGACGCTGCGTTCATCGAACAAGGCAGCGGAAAATTCTTGAAACTTCCCACGGAGCACCTGAAATTCGACGGTGCAGAAGTAACACTCATGTCCGAGATAAAATCAAAAGCTGCACTCTTATGTGATCAAATACCGCTTTTATGGCGCAAAGACCAAGCCCTTAAAGAGTTAGTTGAGAAGAAAAAAATCTCGCAAGAGCTATACGAAGAACTTCATAACAGTTTTGACGGAGCACTAACCCAGCTGAAAACTGAAGCTCAATCTATTATTGAAGAAATAAACAAGGAAATTGCCCGCTGTGCCGAAGAAACGCGAGAGCTAAATTACGCTTTGGTTCATCTTGAAATCGAACATGAAATAGGAAAAATCGACGATCAATATTATGGAGCAGCCTTTGCAATAATCCAAGAAAACCTAAGACGAGTCAATGTAGAAAAAAATGATTTAGAGCTCACAAAAAATAAACTTTCAAACATTTTACTTGGCGAAGACCTAAAAACTGCAGTAGAAGAGAAAGACAAGGTAAAGGCTGAAACTCCAAAAGAACATGCTTTGACTTCTTCAAGTCCTGAACTTCCAGAGCCCCCCGTGGTTGTATACGTGAAAGAAATCGGAAGAAGCGGCATATAAGCCAGCAACTAACGGTGGCGGGCGGAGGGAAAAAAGATGAAAGGTTTTCTTCATCCAAACCCTCCACCATTTCGCGAGACGGTTGTTAAGTCAATTCAAACCCTGAAAATTCAACGCAACAAACTTGACCAAGCAAGCTTTCGTCTAAAAGAAAGAGATCATATTCTGTTTCAAACATGCATAAATGCTCTCAAAAACAAAAATAAAGAAAGAGCAGCGATTTGCGCAAATGAAATCGCGGAGGTTCGAAAACTAATAAAATTTCTCTACAATGTTGAGTTAGCCATAGAACGTGTGATTCTTAGACTTGAAACCATAAAGGAGCTAAGCGACATAGTTATTGACCTGAAACCTTCCTTGAAGCTTTTACAGCATGTGTCCCAAGAACTGTTTGAAGTTTTACCTGACGTTTCTTCTGAACTGAATAAGGTCAACGAAGAAATCAGCGAAACCTTGTATTCGACGAGAATAACTGCTGATGAGTCAATTATACCAGTAAACAGAAAAACACCTGGAGGAGAAGAAATACTCAGAGAAGTGTCGGGCTTTCTTGAACAGAAACTTGCTGAAAAACTTCCCGAACCGCCCGCTACCACAATTGCGTCAGAAACCGAACAACCTGCATTGAAAGAAATGGTTGCGTTAGCCGCTAACTGTTCTCAAGCGGTCGGTCAAGAAACCGTGACTGAGCATGATGGAAATTCTTCCCAAACCCTCTTTTCTTATAAAAAAGCCGAAATTCAAGAAATTTCCCTAAAAATTGAGAACCCAATTTTAGAGGACATGCTTCTCGATTATGTTAGAAAATGTAATGGAGAAATTGACATAGCACGCTGCTCTACAGATTTGAAAACCTCTGATGAGGAAGTTAGAAAGGCTCTTGAAAGTTTAGGAGCGAAAGGAAAAATAAAGATTGAGTTGAGAACGGGAGAATAGGAGTGGAAAAATTTTGAGCGCTTCACAGGAACTTGAGAAAGCCGCAACCAATTACGCTTTAGAGGCGGTACGCTTAGACAAGCAAGGCTCCAGAGGCTTAGCAATAACGATGTATCAGAAAGCAATAGAAAGCCTCTTGCAACTTGTCCAGCTTTATCCAGAATATAGCCTAAACAAAGTTTACATACAGAGAGCAATTGCCTACCAGGAAAGGATAAAAGCGTTACAAGGAGCAGTTTCGCCAGCAGAATTCCGCGAGGAAACCAAAGACTCGGAAAACGCAAAAACCACGGAAGGAGGAAAATCAAGCTACGAGGAATTGATAGTGACTGAGAAGCCCAATGTGAAATGGGAGGAAGTCGTCGGGCTAGACAATGCCAAAAGAGCAGTGAAAGAAGCAATAGTTTATCCAGTTCAGAGACCAGACTTATTCCCGTTAGGATGGCCGCGTGGAATCCTCCTGTTTGGACCGCCCGGCTGTGGCAAAACTCTTTTAGCTGCTGCTGTTGCCACGGAAATAGACGCGACTTTCATTTCTATTGATGCTGCCTCAATAATGTCTAAGTGGTTAGGTGAAGCTGAACAGAATGTTGCCAAGCTTTTCGGGTCAGCTAGAAAATCGGCAAATGATGGAAAGCCATCAATAGTTTTCATCGATGAGTTGGATTCTCTTATGGGAGCGCATTCAAACGAAGTTGGCGGGGAAGTCCGCGTTCGAAACCAGTTTTTGAAAGAGATGGACGGCATAGTCGACAAGGGCAAAAATCTTCACGTTTATGTTATTGGAGCCACGAATAAACCGTGGGATTTGGATTGGGCTTTCATTAGAAGATTCCAAAAAAGAATTTTGGTGCCACTTCCTGACCATCACACGCGTTTGATGATGTTCAAGCTTTACACGAGCAACCTGCAACTTGCTGCTGATGTTGATTTGCACGAGTTGGCGCGATTGTCTGAAGGCTTTTCTGGAAGCGACATAAGAGACGTCTGCCAGTCAGCACATCTAAAGCTTATAGGCGAGTTTTTCGAATCAGGCCAAGCAACTAACAAACAAGCTAAGCCGAGACCTTTGAGAATGGACGATTTTAGACTGATACTTGAGGAGAGAAAACCAAGCGTTTCGCTTGACATGTTATCCTTGTACAACCGATGGTTTGAAGCCTTCAAGGCTCTTTAAGGAGGGGATGACAGCAGAAACTGTTGGGTGGAAAGGTTTGGAGAAATCCCTTATAATTTTTGTAAGAATCTCCTTTCTCCCCCTCAAACAGAATCTCCAAACCCCACAACCCAACAACACAAATCAACTAATTAACGTCTTTCAATGGCTAACTTCTCCACAATATCCGCAATTTTCTCCGGTTTCTTAAACACATCCACGTAAGGAACTTTTAAATTCATTTTTTCAGTCGAGTAGGGACCAGTAAAAGCCAAAATAGGTTTGAATTGGTCTAAAGCTTCTAAAGCTTCTTTTTTCGATTTTGCAACTACAATCTTTGGTATGTTCTCATTTTTGCTCACAAATTTTCTGAATCCTTCAAGAATAACTATGTCGTGGTCTTCGCATTTTCTCAGAATCTCTTCTAACGAAAAATCTGCTTCGTTCACTTTTTCTATTGTGGCTATTTCGTGAGATGCAACGCTTATTATTGTTTTTGCTCCGGCTTGGGCGAACCTCCAAGTGTCCTTATCCTTTGTGTCTATTGTGAAGTTCACCTCTGAAATATGCTTTATAGCGGCGACTTTGTAGCCTCTTTTTGTTAGCTCTCTCGTTAGGGCTTCTATTGTGGTTGTTTTTCCTGAACTTTTACTTCCGACAACTGCTATTACTGTCGTTTTCAATTCTTAATGCCTCTGCTAACTTAGTTCTTCTCTGAAGATTTCTTCTAGCGTCTTCTTGTTCACATTAAGCTTTTGGGAAAGGTCCTTCACCCAGCTCATGTATTTTCTGAAAATGTTCTGCAGTATCTCCGCCTTTTCACTTTCAGACAAGTCTTTTTCTTCCGCTAGTAGCAGGGCGAACCATCTGCCAGTGTCCGACAGCTGATAAGCCTTGACCCATGTTGTGCGATGTTCTGTTTCCATTTTCTCCATGTCTTCTGCTAAAATTCCAAGGTTGGTCAGAGACTTTAACGTTCCAATTATCGTCTTGTTTGAGTAGGCAAGTTTTCTTACCAGGTCTTTTTGGTAAATCTTATTTGAGATGCCTCGGCTGAGTGAAAACTTTAGAATGTCAACTGCGGCTTTAGACCCGAAGATTGCGCTTAATATTTTACTTTTCTGTTCGGGTGGAAGAAACACTACATAAGGATGTAAATTTTCTTTCACACTGCTCACATTTGAATGTTCTACTTTAATTCGATTTTAAGTTTTATGTTGTTTGTGCAATAGGTTTTTTAGCATTTCATTCCCATTTTATCGAGGTGCTCAGAAACGATTCATAAGAAATGGACTCCAGCGGACGGCGACACTTTCACAACTAGAGAAGGCTTCATATTCAACGTTTTCGGCTATGAGCACCCACAAGATCGAGTTTTTGCATTCCTAAAGTACATTCCATCCACGTTCAAAACGCTTTTCCAAATTGACTTTTTGGAGAGAACATGGAAATATGGGCAGCTGGAACTTTTCCGCGCCGAGAAGCTTTACACCGCCCAAAATTATCAAGCGTTTCTTGAAACTTTTAAGAAAAACTTTCCCAGTTACGTGTATTTTTGTCCTTTTAGGGATAAGTATGTAATAAGTGCGCCGTTGAGTTCGGTTGAGAAAGTCTATGTTCCAAGGGATTGTTTAGCCTCTATAATTGGACAGAACCGTAAGGATAGCTTGCAGAAGATGACTTTAGACTTTGTCAATTTATTGTCAAATGAATCTGGCATAGCAATTGAAGATTTTGGGGTTCACGGCTCAGTAGCTCTTAACATGCACTCGTCAAAATCCGACATAGACATTGTGGTTTATGGCGCAGAAAACTTTCGCAAATTGGAGAAAACGATAGAAAAACTTGTTGAAGCCAAAAAGTTAAGTTATGTTTTTAATAACCGTTTAGACGCCGCGAGACGTTTCAAAGGGCGCTTTTCTGGGAAGCTTTTCATGTACAATGCAGTTCGCAAACCCGGAGAAATTCACTCGAAATATGGCGCATACAAATTCACACCCTTAGCTCCAGTAAAATTTACATGTACTGTTAACGATGATAGTGAAGCTATGTTCCGTCCAGCAATATACAAAATAGAAGACTACACACCGGCAAATCAAGCCTCAAACCTTCCTAAAGAGAAGATTCCAATACTCGTGGTTTCAATGATTGGATGTTATAGGAATATTGCACGGCAAGGAGACAAAATCAAGGTTGCCGGAACATTGGAGCGGGTTGAGAGCGTCTGCACAGACGAAGTTTTTTATCAAGTTGTTGTTGGAACTGGCGTCAGCGAGGAAGAGTACATTTGGCCGATTTGAGACTTAGAGACCGTGACGCGATAGTAACAAGGGAAGGCTTAATTTTTCGTGTTTTTGGCTATTCTCATCCAGCAAACGCGTATGTTTGCGATGTTGAATATGCACCAGCAGAAATTTTCGAGTCTAATAATCCTAAAGCGTTGAGAACGGATAGAACACATGTTTTCTTCAAGTTTTATGAGGATGAAGGCTGGAAATTTGTTAAAAACAATTTCCCTCAATACATGATATTTCTGCCTATTCTCAATAGAAAGGTTGTAGGCGTCAAATGCGCAAATATTATGGAAACGCGGAAACCAAGTGAAGGGCTTATAAAACTGATTGAAAAAGAACCGAAAGACGAGCTTCTTGATGCTTTACAGAAAGTTCTTGGAATCGTTACTGAACGTTCTGGTTTGTCAAATAAGAATTTCGGCGTTTTCGGTTCTCTGCTTCACGGATTCTATCATCCACAGTTTTCTGACATAGACCTAATTGTTTATGGAGGAAAAAACTTGGCAAAACTGCGAGAGACGCTTCTGGAACTTTATTGTAACGGAGGTTCTCAACTGAAGAATGAGTTTGAAAGCGATGACTCAATAAAAGGGAAAACATGGAGTTTCAAAAATTACAGTGCCAAAGAGTTCGTTTGGCATCAACAGAGAAAACTGATTTATGCAGTATTCAACGACAAGCAGAGTGGAAGAATAATTAAGACAGAGTTTGAACCTGTGAAAGACTGGAAAGAAATCTTTGAATCACCTTTTTCGGAAGCGAGGATTGTGCAGAAAGGCTGGGTTAAAATGTTTGCGCGCATAACCGACGACCATGATTCGCCCTTTATTCCTTCAGTTTATGGTATTGAACCCTTAAAGATTATAGAAGCAAAAGCTGGTGCTGAGGAAGCTGAGCGTGTGGTGTCTTACATGGAAGAGTTCCGCATGCAAGCATTCAAAGACGAGAAAGTCTACGTAGAAGGAAACCTAGAAGAGCTTATAACTTCGAAGGGCAGTTTTCATCAGGTAACTTTAACCTATTGCCCCAGATACTACGAGCAAGTGTTGAAAGTTGTATCTTAACCCACTATGCCAGCAACATGTAGTCTGAAGGTTTGTTGCCTAGCAGAAGCCTAAAGTATTCGCGGTTTTGCCTCTTGTCCTTCACGCGCTCAATTTTTCCTTGTGCAACCACCGTTTCGCCTTTTCTGGCTTGTTCGCAAAATCTTCCTCTGAAAGAAGCGATTTCCTCAATTAAGCCTACGCGTGTGCCTTCCAGTATTTCAGCATTTGTAAGTTTGTAAGTGCAAGGCGTGAAAATTGCGTCCGAATCGTCCACGATTTCCGCTTTTATTCTTGCGTAACCAACATTTCTGTACTGGACTGTGCCATAGCTTTCGTGAATTTCGCTCCAATCCTTAATGAAACGCATAAAATAGTCTCGGTTCTTGAACTTTCCTTGCAGGACTTTCCGACTTTCTGTCCGCACAAAATCCTCAAAACTCATCTGCGTGTCTCTTACGCGAAACTCATATAGCTTCTGCAATTCTTCCGTTGTGTATTTTTTCACGTTGCTTTTTGCCTCTGTCGTCAAAGACTTTAATGCCTCGTAGACTTTGCGGCAGTTTTCGCTTCCATAAACTATCGGGTCAATATCAGAGCTTTGCGTGTGCAATTTGACAAGAAGCGAACCCGAAATCCCCATATTAGCCCAACGAATTCCCGCTTGTTTTTTTAAAAGTTCCAAGAAACTGAGCGCGTCCATTTCCAAATCGTCTAATCCCTCGCAATGTCGAAGCTGTCGTAAACGGTTGACGGGTTTATAATGTCGTTTCGCGTCTTCCAGTGGCACTTCACAAAGCTGCTCATCAAAAACCGGGTCATAAACAATGTACTGAGGAAAATTTTGCTCAAGAAATTTGAACCGCTCGGAAATACTGTAGATTTTTTTGTAGACACTTTTTCCATGAATGCGGTTGCCTTGAGATTCTGGAATAAACCGCGGAAAAGCAATAACCCTGCTTGAAGGATGAACTAAACCCTTAACCTCAAAGATAACATCTACCTTAGTTTTTAGTAATTCGCCTTCTCGCATTTGCATGGGCTCTCTAATGGTTCTGTATTACTTCATAAGGATTATGGAGATAGTATGTTTTTCTCTTGCCAAACCCATGGTGTGTCAATTATTGCTTTCATCAACGGCACTGCGACTACTGTTGCTATTATGGCTTGTAATAACCTGATGGCAGGGTAAACAAAGGGGCTGACGACGAAGAGGAAGCGAACGGTATCTACTGACAATCCAAAAATTCCCTCATAAACTGTAGGTGTAGCAAACACAAGTGAACCCCACATATTGTCAACTTGATTTCCAATGAAAGTGAGTAGGAAATATAGAAAGGGCAAAGATTTAGAAGTGGCTAGTTGCTCGGCAAATTTTGCGCATGGTAATATCAACAGCAATGCAATAATTTTATCCCATAAAACAGCTACTCCAACATAAAGGTTTTCCGAGATAGGTTGAACAGGCGGTGTAAATAGGAAAGCTATGATGAGAATAGCGTAAATGAGAAAGCCAGTTTTCCACTTTCTATAAAATATTAACCCAGTTATCAGAGCGTTTAGAGGCGGCGATAACAAAAAGGGCATGCCATAAGGGCTCATGCTTGCTGGAGGTAAAGTCCAGGTAACGAATGCTCCTAGAAAACTTGCTAATGCTCCTAGATAAGGTCCCAACACGAGACCGTAGACGGAAGCAATGAGAGCTTCCAAACTTATCTTTATTTCGGGAATGGCTACTGCTGGAATGTAGGGGGTTATTAAAGAAAGCACATAATACAAAGCAGCAAATACTGCCATTAAGGCGACGTTTTTGGTTGATAATTTCATTTTTATAAACTCCATCATGTAGTATTTTTCATTGCTGTGTAGTTTTTTACACAACATTAATAAAACTTTCGCGCAAAAGTTATAAGTAGAAAAAGGAGCACTCTTGCAAATGCATCCCAGCGAAAAAGCAAAGCACGTTTCAAAATGCTTAGAATTGGCTATCCTTTTTGAAGTCAGCGCCGACAAGCCTGGCAACGTGAATTTGGTTGTTGGTTTTGAAGGAACTCGTCATGAGCATTTTCTTGCTTCTGCCGTGGCTGCCGCGCCTTTTTTTGAGTTAGCAGCAGAACGGGGAATCGCCGTTTCTCAAGGAAGAATGCAGCTCAGCCAACTGGGCGTAGGAGAAATAATTCGAGATTGCATAGCAAACGTTAATGCTTGGCAGCGAGGCGGCAACACGCTACTTGGCACAGTAATTCTTTTCGCGCCCATCGCAGTTGCTGCTGGAATGACTCCCACGGCGAATGGGTATGTTTTTGAAATTCAAAGGCTACGTGAAAAGCTGAAGCTTATTGTTGAGTCAACCACACCGGAAGATGCAGTGAATGTTTATGAAGCAATAAAAATCGCTAAACCAAGCGGGCTCGGTAAGGCTCCAGACCTTGACGTTAACAGTCCAGATTCCGTGGATAGAATAATGAAGGAGAATGTTTCGCTCTACCAAGTCTTCAAAATAGCCTCAAGCTACGACAATGTTTGTTCTGAATGGGTTAACAATTACCCAATAACCTTTGATGTCGCCTATCCCTTTTTAATGAAACAGATTAACGAAAACAAAGACTTGAACACGGCTATAATCCACACCTTTTTGAAGGTTTTGGCTGGATACCCAGACACATTCATAGCCAGAAAAGTTGGTCTCCAAAAAGCTCAAGAAGTCTCCATGATGGCGAAGGAAATTTTAGACCTAGGAGGTCTCGCAACCGCAAAGGGTAAGGAAAGTCTTCGCACGTTTGATTTAAACCTCAGAAGATTCGGCAACCATTTTAATCCTGGAACAACCGCCGACATAATCGCTACTGCTTTGGCTTTGTGCATCCTTGGCGGATACAAACCCTAACTATTCTTTTTCAACCCATCTCTTGTAGAGAAGAATTCCAACGGCATATAACACAATTGCTGAAAGGCTGAGCGTCGTTATTGTGAAAGTCAAATCGGCTAACACGGCATTTCGAATCATTATGTTTCTTAACGCTTGAGCCGCATACGTCATTGGAATGAATTGGCCAATCTGTTGAAGATACGTCGGAAGATATTCCAGCGGAAAATACATTCCCACAAAGAATTGAAGCACTATGGCTATTGTTGTGGCTGCGTTAGATGCTTCTTGAGGCGACCTGCCAATGCAAGATATGATTAAGCCTAAGGCTATGCCGTTCATTGAGCCTAAGAAAAGTATTGGAATGAGCAATGGGATGTTCCAGTTAAGTTTTGGACCAAGCAGAAACGCGGCTAGAGCTGCCATAACAAGAATTGATATGGCTGTTTGAAAGAGTGCAGCCAAAGTTTTGCCGAAAAGCATGTTTATGGGACGAATGGGTGAAGCCCTTATCTTTTTGAGCGTTCCTCTTTCGCGTTCATAGACTATGGCGCCTGTGGAAACTACCATGCTCGAGAACAAAAGCGGATACGTGAGCATGCCGGGGACGATGTTTTCTTTGTAGCCAATTTCCTTCCCAAATATTGCCTCCTCATTTATTACTATGGGTTCAGTGTAGTTTGGATTAATACCCTTATAATATTCTGTAAAAAAGGTTGCAACTCCATCGCTCACAAGTCTAGCTACATCAAGATTAGTTTTATCCAGTATCAGTGTGATGTTTGCGTGACCATTCAGCATAAGGTCTTGTGTGAAGTTTTGAGGAATTATTATCACTGCGCGTATGTTGGTTGCATTTAACTCCTTTTCTGCTTCAATTCTGTCCGTGAAATTTCTTACACTCAAGAATCCGGTGCTGTTAAGTCCCGAAATTATGCCTTCTGGTATTGAAGGTATCGGTGTCATTGTGTCTTCATTTACTATTCCTACATTTGCGTTAAATGGAATTTCTCTCCCAAAAATTGCGGTGAACAGCAAGAGTATCATCACTGGAAAGGCTATAGTCCAGAAGATTGTGCCTTTTTCTCTGAAGAATTGCTTGATGTCTTTTACGGCTATTCCTATTACCGAATTCATTGCTACTCCTCCATTAACTTGCGTCCAGTCAACTTTACAAAGACATCTTCCAACGTGGGCTCGACAACCTCAATCTTCTCCGTCAGAATCTTGTGCGAGATTAACTTCTTTGACACTTCAGGCATGATTTCCCAAGGGTCTTTAGAAAAGATTCGAATCTCATTTTCTTTTACAATACAATGATAACTTTCAAGAATTGTTAATGCCTTTTCTGATGAAGTGTCTTTAACTCTTATGTGGATTGACGCTTGTCCACCTATAGTTTCTTTTAAAACGTGAGGTTTATCAAGCGCAACAATTTTCCCCTTGTCCATTATTGCAACTCTGTCACAAAGCTCATCAGCTTCATACATGTCATGGGTGGAAATGAGCATGGTTTTTCCATAGCCTTTCAAATCTCTGATTAGTTCCCAAAACTCTCTTTTGACGTTTGGGTCAAAACCCACGGTGGGTTCGTCTAAAATCACGATAGAGGGGTCGTGAATGATTGACGCTGCAAGATTTGCCCGTCTTTTCATTCCACCAGAAAGCTCCTTAACTCTTCGCCGCATAAATTCTCCAATCCCCAGAAATTTGGAAGAAAACTCAACTCTTTCCTTAAACTTCTTTGAACTGAGCGAGTAAAGCGAGGCGGAAAAGGCAAAATTTTCGTAAACGCTCAACAAATCATAGAGTAAAGTTTCTTGAGGGCAAAATCCAATAGAACTTCGAACCTTGTAGGGTTCCTTGACCAAGTCAAAGCCGAGAATGGCAACTTTACCTCTGTCAAATCTTCTCAAACCACACATTATTTCCATTAATGTCGTCTTTCCAGCTCCGTTCGGACCTAGCAATCCAAAAATTTCTCCTTCAAGAACGCTGAAGGATACGCCGCCAAGGGCTGTAATTTCGCCGTAATGCTTCGTTAAATCTTCAACTTCTATAACCGTCTTTTCACCCATCAATTATCAACCTTAATTTGTCCAAAACGTTCCAGCAATCGCATCTCTGGTTTAAAAGTGTTTCCGTTTGCAGAGTCTAAGATAAAAGTTAATTAGGTTAAAATTAGTGTATTCTCTTTTCAAAACAGAGCAAGCTTCATCGAGGAAAAAACGTAAAAGTTGTGGTTGCCTAATGGAACAAAAGTCAAAACTGTATGTGACGTTGCTTACTGGTCGGACAATAGAGCAGGGAGTGGCAAAAGAACATGGAAAAGCCTCAAGCGAATATGCGGAAAGCGTTTCTATTTGTTACATGGACCCTGAAGACATGAAACAGCTTGGAATTAAAGAAAAGACTAACGTTCAAGTTTCAACAGAATACGGCTCTGTTGTGGTTAAAGCCTTGAAATCGCTTAGGGCGCCGCATTTGGGAATTATTTATATTCCTTATGGTCCATGGGCGAATGTTGTGGTTAACCCCGAAACGCATGGTATCGGTATGCCATCATTTAAGGGGATTCCAGCAGAAATCGAGGCAGCTCCAGACAAGCCTGTCTTAGGTTTAGAGGAGCTTTTGAAGAAACAGTTTAGGAAGTGTTAGAAATGCAAGTAGTTAAGTCCGTGACTTGTCCAGTTTGTGGAAGCTTATGCGACGACATAGAATTGACAATTGACGAAGGGAAGATTGTTAAGGTCAAAAATGGTTGCGCCATGTGCGAGGCGAAATTTTTAGGTTATTATGGTGAACACAGAATTTTGAAGCCGCTCATTAGGAGAAATGGCGAATTCGTTAAGGCTTCTATGAAGGAAGCTGTTGGAAAAGCTGCTGAAATCCTCGCCGAAGCGAACTATCCAATACTATATGGCTGGAGCTCAACAAGCTGCGAAGCAACACGCGTTGGGCTTGAATTGGCAGAAGAAGTCGGAGGAATAATTGACAACACGGCAGTAGTATGTCATGGGCCATCCCTTTTAAGCGTTCAAGAGATAGGAATTCCCTCATGCACTTTGGGACAGATTAGGCACAGAGCAGACCTTGTTATCTACTGGGGAAGCGACCCTTGGAGCGCTCATCCACGACACATAGAGCGCTATACAGCCTTTTCTGAGGGCAGATTTGAAAAAAGCGAGTGGAGAGGATATTTAACAAAACTAAAAGCCTTAATAGGCAAAAAGAAAATTGAAAGTGCCTTAAGAAGGCTGTTTCTCAAAAAGAGTTCCTCAGTTTCGCCTACTCCCGAAAAGGTTTGCCCAACAATTTCTAGGACAGGGAGAAAGTTAATAGTTATTGATGTTAGAAGGACGAAATCTGCGGAGATGGCTGACTATTTCATTCAAGTTGAGCCTAACAAGGATTACGAGCTTCTCCAGGCGTTTAGAAGTCTCATTCGCGACCAAGAACTTGACGTTGACAAAGTTGCTGGCGTTCCAGTGGAACATCTTGAAGAGGTTGCCGATGCGATGGTTGGGTGCAATTTTGGAGCGCTCTTCTTTGGCGTTGGTTTAACGATGAGTAGTGGTAAGCTGAAGAACATAGATGCCGCACTTTCTTTAGTTCGCGACTTGAATATGCACACTAAGTTCATAATAATGCCCATGAGAGGACACTTCAACGTCACTGGCGCAAACACGGTCTCCACATGGCAGAGCGGTTATCCTTACGCAGTTGATTTTTCTCTTGGTTATCCGCGATATAATCCTGGAGAAACATCAGTTATGGATGTTCTTTTGCGCAGAGAGTCAGACGCGGCTTTAGTTGTAGCTTCCGACCCCGTGGCGAATTTTCCCAGAAAAGCAGTTGAGCACTTAGTTGAGAATCCGCTTATTGTGATTGACCCTCACATGAACGCTACGGCTCAAATGGCTGACATTGTTTTTCCATCAGCATTTGTCGGAATAGAAGCGGAAGGAACAGCCTACCGCATGGACCACGTGCCGCTACCACTCAAAAAGGTTATCGAGCCACCGCGCGGAGTGCTTCCAGACGAGGAAATCTTGCGAAGAATTCTCTCCGAAGTCAGAAAAATAAAGAAAGCCAAAACCACGGAGGAAGCATAAATGGAGATTCTGATACGGAACGGTTTTGTCTACGACCCCCTCAACGGCGTCAACGGTGAAAAAATGGACATTGCCGTCAAAGACGGCAAAATAGTTGATAAAGTCAACGAACGCAAAGCACGAAAAATTGACGCTTCTGGAATGATTGTCATGCCTGGTGGAGTGGACATTCACTCACACATTGCTGGTTCAAAAGTTAACGCTGGAAGACTTTTAAGACCGGAAGACCACTTCAAAGATTTTGAACCCAAAACGCCTATAACACGGTCCGGTGTAGGTTATTCAATTCCATCCACTTTTACAACTGGTTACCGCTACGCTCGAATGGGCTACACAACAGTGATGGACCCAGCGATGCCGCCGTTGGAAGCTAAACACACACATGAAGAGTTTAACGACACACCAATAATTGATAAAGCTAGTTATCCACTTCTCGGCGACTGGTGGTTCGTGCTTGAATATCTACGCGAAGGAAAAATCGAAGAATGCGCAAGACATGTAGCTTGGATGTTAAACGCCACAAAAGGCTACGCCATAAAACTTGTTAACCCCGGCGGCTTAGAAGCCTGGGGCTTCGGTCACAACGTTAAAAGTTTAGATGACCAAGTTCCACATTTCTGCATTACTCCACGCGAGATTATACGTGGGCTTTCAAAAGTGAATAAGCTTCTTAACTTGCCTCACACGATTCATGTTCACACTAACAATCTTGGAAAACCTGGAAACTACATTACGGCTCTTGAAACAATGAAGTGCGTTGAGGATTTAGCCACTGAAAACAAACCAGTGATTCACATAACACATTGCCAATTTAGCGCCTTCAAGGGTGACGACTGGCGAACGTTTGAGTCAGGAGCTGAGGAAATCGCGAACTACGTCAATGCTCATTCCCATTTAACTATGGATATGGGTCAAGTGATATTCACTGACACGACGACAATGACGGCTGACGGTCCCTTCCAGTTTAATCTTTACGAGCTTAGCGGAAACAAATGGGTCAATCACGATGTGGAAACCGAAACCAGCAGCGGAATAGTACCCTTCCATTACAAGCGAAAAAGTTACGTTCACGCGGTTCAATGGTCAATAGCTTTAGAATTAGCCTTACTAATCAAAGACCAGTGGAAGATTTTCATGACAACAGACCATCCCAACGGTGGACCATTCATTGCTTATCCAAAAATAATTGCATGGCTCATGAGCAAAAAAGCCAGAGAAAAAACTCTAAAGAAGATTAATCCGCGAGCAAAAGCCAGAAGCCTTCTGCCATCGATTGACCGTGAATTAGGCTTCTACGAAATTGCGATTATGACCAGAGCCGGGCAAGCAAAAGCTTTAGGGCTTAAGAATAAGGGGCATTTGGGAGTAGGCGCAGATGCGGACATAGCCATATACAACTTCAATCCCGAAACCACGGACCCTTCCAAGAAATATAGGACTTTGAGAAAGGCGTTCAAACGAGCCGCTTACACCATTAAAGACGGAAAGATAGCGGTCAAAAATGGCGAAGTTGTAAAGCATGTTGAAGGCGCTACCATGTGGCTTGATGTGCAAACTTCTGAGCCCGTTGAGATAACCGAGGAAATGAAGCGCAGATTCAAGGAATATTGGACGGTTGAATATGAAAACTATCCAGTAACAGAGCATTATCTTGAGGTTTCTCGTCCAATAATTGTGAAGGCGGATGTTTAATGATAACGCTGTATCCAAAAAAGGAGTTTAAATTTCCAATAATTGCCGATTGCATAAACCCAGACGTTTTCCAAAACAAAAAACCCGAAGAAATAGCGCGATTGAGTATTTGGGAAGGAAACAAACAGAAAACGCTTGCAGACCTCTTCAATATTGAAGAAGCCAAAACAGAAAACCCATCTGGAAACGAAGTCATAATAATAAAAGGTGATGTGGGCAAAGTTCGACGAATAGGCGCATGCATGAAAGGCGGAGAAATAACTATTTATGGAAATGTGGGCATGCATCTTGGCGAAGAAATGAAAGATGGCAAAATAACTGTGCATGGAAATGCCAGCGGATGGACTGGTTCAATGATGAAAGGTGGAACAATCGAAATTCACGGGAACGCTGGCGACTATTTAGGTGCTCCTTACCGCGGATGCAGAGAAGGCATGCACGGCGGAAAAATAGTTGTCTACGGCAACGTTGGAAACGAAGCCGGTGCTCACATGAAGAAGGGCATAATCAAAATCTACGGAAACGCTGGACAGTTTGCGGGCTTCCGAATGCGTGACGGAACAATCTATATCGAAAAGGATTCTGAGGGCAGAGCGGGCGCTTGCATGACCAACGGGAAAATAATTGTTGGAGGGTTCTTAGAGTCTGTTTTGCCAACTTTCACAATCGACAGCATCAAGGACAAGGTTAAAGTTGAAGAGGGCGAAACAGTCCAAGGACCCTTCTACCTTTTCCTCGGAGACCTTACAGAAAACGGAAACGGCAAACTTTATGTCTCCAAAACTAAAAATCCACACCTAAGCCATTATGAAAGGCTTCTCTAAGCCGCTAGAAGTTTAAGGAGAAAGGTTTCATGAAAAAAAGCTTAAGCGTTAATCGTTTGGCATGGAAACTTCTCGAGAAACTATACGAAAACCCAGATTTTTATGTGGTAAAGGTTGAGAAGGCAGATTCTGGGGCAATCATAGTGGACGCTGGGATAAATGCTAAAGGTGGTTTTCAAGCGGGAAAAATCGTTACTGAAATCTGCATGGGCGGATGTGGAAAAGCCAAAATAACCCACAGGCAATACGGCGACTTGTGGCTTCCCTCAATATTCGTTTACACAGACCATCCAGTCATCGCCACTTTGGGTTCACAATTTGCTGGTTGGCAGATAAAAGAAGGCGACTATTTCGCCATTGGGTCTGGACCTGGAAGAGCTTTAGCGTTGAAGCCTAAGGAAATTTACGAAAAAATAGGTTATAAGGATGATTTTGACAAGGCGGTTGTGGTTTTGGAAACTGAGAAGCAGCCGCCAGAGTCCCTAATAAGTCGCCTCGCAAAAGACTGTAAGGTTTTGCCTGAAAATTTGACAATAGTTCTGACGCCAACAACAAGCCTTGTAGGCACAACACAAGTTTCTGGGCGAATAGTTGAAACTGGAATCCACAAACTTAGCAAGGTTGGTTTGAATCCTAATGTGATTTTGTACGCTTGGGGATGCGCTCCCATTTCGCCGGTACATCCGAAATTTGTGCAAGCAATGGCGAGAACGAACGACGCAATTCTTTATGGTGGAATAACCTACTACGTGGTTGATTATGAAAACGAAGAAGAACTGAAACGAATCGTGGAAAATGCACCATCGAACGCCTCCGAGGATTATGGGAAACCCTTCATGGAAATCTTCAAAGAAGCAAACTATGACTTCTACAAAATCGACCCAAACCTATTCGCGCCAGCCGTCGTTATCGTTAACAACATAAAAAGTGGTTGTACATTTCGCGATGGAGAAATAAACATTAAAGCATTAATGGAATCTTTCGGTTCTGAGAGTGTTCATCAAACTTAACTCTTAAATAATTCAGTCATTTGGTATATTATTGTTTTTTATGGTTAGTAGCATTTGTTATTCTTCAGAAACTCTTATATGATAAAACCTCCAATTTCCTTTATGGGGTGCGTAATGAACGAACGTGAAAAGTATATTAACGCCTTAAATGCCTTAAGAGAGAATGGAACTGAAAAGGCAGGATTTTGCGTAAAGGGTTGTGGGCCGGTAGGAGTTTAATGTAGTTCCTTTTTATCTTTTTATGGAAACTTTTTGTTCTTTTTGGTGTAACATTAATTTTTGAGTAGATCTTCTGCGATTTTTTGGTTATATTCGTTCTGCTTTTGGCTTCATGGTTTTTATTTTAAATAATAATAAGAAAACGAGAAAAATATTAATTAACTGTAATGAAGCAAACATAGAAAACAAGAATGGAACTGAAAAGGCAGGATTTTGCGTAAAGG
>JAIMAA010000027.1 GCA_023512225.1 Candidatus Bathyarchaeota archaeon | reverse complement strand
ATCTTATGTAGTAGAAGTGCAAATTCGAGAAACCTTGCATTTCGTTCAGGTAGGTTATTAGAGTAGAAATTGGAGATTTCTTCAATCTGTTTTTGAGATCTTCATCACTCTCGGATGAAGCAATTTGATCAGCTATTGCTATGTAAGCACTGAGTTCATCAGCAGAGTCGTGATGTTTTTCTATTGCGTGAATGACGTGCTCATGACGCGACAAGTCGTCAAAACCGAAAGCTCTTAGAATTGTTTGATATTCTCTCGTATTTTTTATCAATTCCAGTGCTTCCTTCGTTTTCGGGGTATGTGGTTCACCTGGTCCGGCTAAGAGTTTTCCCACGTCATGAAAAAAGCAGCCATACAGAAATTCTTCTTCGTTCAATCGCAACTTCAGTTGGTCGTAAATGTACTTTCCAACATGGAAGGTTTTGATTGCATGTTCAATGAAAGTCTCGCTTGTCGTTGGTTCGCCATATTTTACTTTTTTCATTAGCCAATTTGTTTTCATATTTATCACTCGAAGAAATTACATGGTTTAAATGAGCTATGTTTCGGTATTAATTTTGTCTTGTCGATGAGGATATAAGGGTAATCCTCGAGCTGTCCAATCTTTGCATTTACTGAAAGGGACATATTCCGCAACTTCAGTTGTAAGTTGTAATAAGGCGTTTCTTTGTATCTCTTCTTTTCAACAAGGGTAAAAATTGGCAAATCTTCTTTTTTTGCTCTTTGATATTCTCTTCTGACAAACCTACCTCCGTCTCGAAGTTCGCCAATGAAGAAAGTGTCATCTGTGGGTTCGATATTTAGATAAGCATCTTTAAACGCCAGTATTTCGAAAATTGAGAAGGCAATATCCTCATATTTAACAGAGGGCATTGGTTCTCTAAAACCAAGGTCCGGGAGAAAATCCTTGAACTCTTCATAATCTCTTTTCATCTGCTCTGTAATGATGACACTGACATGATCCTTTAGCCGAGTTGTGGTATATAGTTTGTACCACATGGCATTCATCATACGTTTCTGTTCTTCAAATGTTGGTGGCTTAAATAACTCAGAAAGAATCGACTCGAACTCTCCCCTTGAAACTTGCCTATCGGAGTTTAATGCACTAAGAAGTTGACTTTTGTTCGTAAGCAGTATAAATTCGCTTTGACTATGTCTTCCGCATCTCCCGAAGGTTTGAATAGCATCCTGAGAGTTTAGAGGTTCTTCAACAATCAAGCGCTTTACATCAATGTCAATCCCTTGACGAAACACCGTGGTTGCGAAGGTAAGAGAACCCTCTTTGCACTTCTCAAGGTTTCTTTTTATTTGATCCTCTCTGGTCTCTTCATCCGTTTCATACCATGCTTTACCAACCAGCAATGCAGAACCTGCAAAGTATGAGTGCAGCCGTATAGCACGATCAACTGAATTGCAGACATAAACTGTATCTCTTTGAAATTGCTTCTCTTTGAGAAATTTCGCCACTTCTTCCGTATCGAGGTAGTTCAAAACAATTGCGGAAACCTTTATAGGATATGTAAGACTCTCTCCATCAATTGTAACAAATGACGACGGTTCAATAATATCTTTAAGGTCCATCGTTGCACTGAGTAGATAAACATTAAGGTTTGGGTTTTGACTCTTCATGATCTTGATCAGGTTCTTAATATTCAGCATGGTATAAGTGTCAAAAAGATGAAGTTCATCGAACACAATACAATATAAACTTTTCAACAGTTGTGTATATTCAAATTCGATATGCTGAGTTTTCTTTTTTCTTAATAAAATATAGAAAACTATGTCGGGCGATGCTACTATGAAATCGTTTTCCCAGACATGCTTGAATAGCTCAGCAAAAGAGTATCCACTCTCAAGAATTCGGTGAGGTATTGCGAACCTTTCTAAATTACGCCTTAAACTTTCAAATTGAGACTGCACCAGAAGTCTTGTTGGGACGAGATAAAGGCACTTTATTCTCTTATTGTTTTGTCTCGCTTTCAGATACTCATTTATAAAACTGAAAAGAAAACAGAACGTCTTTCCCGAGGCTGTTGGACTCTTCAAAATAATGTCACAATTCCGATTCTCAAAGAATCTATATTGATGAGCAAACGGTTTGGGAAATGGAAAATTTGAAATCGGTAACTCGGAAAGTTTAGGCTTAGATTCACGAACAATCACATTAACCGCCTACTCTAATTTCAGATACCTTCATACTCTTGTTTAGCCTTGAGGAAAGGAACGTACTTTGTTTCTCCGTATCCTCCTGTTTTGTTTCCTCCTATATTAGAAAACTCTGCATATTTAGCTAACATACAAGTTATCCTGTTCCATTCGCTTTCTTTATCCTTCATTTCATAAGTCACCCACCCTACAAACCCCGTCGCCTTCTTATTCCGCATAACCGCCAACCTCGTCCGCAACTCATACTCACACACGCCCACATTCTTACCCAACCATTCTTTATATGCTAAGTACTCTTCCTTACTAAACCGCCTACCATCACTAAACAAATTCCAAACCCGCATCAAACTCGAAAAAACCTTCACAGCATCAGGAAACATCCAATGAAAATCACTGCCCAAACTCGCAAAATACGTAGGCGTCTTAAACACAAGCCTAAACCTGTCAACCGCCACCGCTTCCTTCTCCAAATCCACATAACTCTTGCAGTTAACGCTTAAACTGGCAATACGAAAAACAGTATCAAAAACCATCACGCTATTCTGTTTCTGAAAATAATTAAGAATAAACGTGCTATACTCATCCTTCAAAAACCTAAAACACACACGACACGGAAAATACGGATCCAGTTCATAACCAGCCTCAACACGACCTCTACTCTTAAACCGCAAAGGCGTCACACTATAAGGCTTAGAAACATTCAACTCATGCAGCAACCCAGACGCAGCAGGATCAACCTGCCTCACAACATGCAACAACAAACCACGAGCCACATAACCAGTAAAAAACGGCAAAACCACAGGCTTCTCAGCAAACATCTCCAAACCAATCTCAACAGGCATCTAACTCAACTCCCTCCAATGGGATTCGTAAACCTTAACAACAAATAATTAATCACACAACACCAATTAAAACTTTAACAGATACTTTTAGTTGCTGTTAAAAGAAACAAAAAAGCCACAGCATGAGGAATGGCTTATGCTTGGGCTTTGACCTTGCTTGTTATTTGCTCTATTCTTTTTAGGCTTTCAACTATGTTGTGGGCTTCTTTCAGCACTATTTCTTGATCCTCTACGCTTAAACTCTTCATTATTTGGTCTACGTCTTCATGTATCTGTTTTGCCTCTTCGACGCTGTTCACCGTAACCAGACATATCATTGCTCTTTCTATCTTATACTTCTCGCTCTTATGCCTTAAACAACTCACATGATTAAGCAAGGCGAAAGTTATGCTTGAGCGGTCCCCCGTATGGTTTTGACGATCCGAGAAAGTAAGCGCCTCAAGACTTATTCTTTAATGAAACGCAGAAAAAGAAGCTCTTTTAGTGGGTTTTCTCGAAAATAACAAGGGAATGAAAAGGCAGTTCATTTTTGGTTACTTGTATGGTGCCTTACATGGTGATAAAATAGCGCTCCAGTGAAATATGTCCGTTTTTAGATACTGTCCATTGCTGAGCCTCGCAAAGGATAGTGTCCATTGGAAGCCTCTGTAATGGATAGTGTCCATTGCGAAGGGCAGAAAATTCTTGTGGTTTTATAGCGAATCTCTAGTGGAGCATGGGTTTGATGCTTGAGTTTGTTGTCCGCTGTACTCAGCAAAAGACTGGGTACATGTCTAAGGCGATTGTCGCTAATTTGGTTACGGTTAGACTATGGTGCCCGTTATAGCCTTAAACAAATGGCAAAAGTGATGGTTATGGCAGCGGGAGAAACGCCTGGTCTTCCACAAGCGCTTTCCGGCGCATCTCGGCGAAAGCGAGTCAAAAAAGGGAAGTCCGCTGAACAAAGCGGCTCGCGCCAGGCCTCTATACGCTGCCCACAATGCACATCCCAACGTGTATGGAAGGATGGACTACGATATCTGAATGATGGGAGGACGGCCCAGCGCTTTTTATGTCGAAGCTGTGGTTTTAGATTCAGCGAGTCGACTGCGCACAGCCAAGTAAAGGTCAATGTCTTCGGCCAATTCTTTGAACAGTCTGACCCGCGACAGGGTCTTCTGCAGTCGGATATCTTTCAAAGTGAGTTTTCCGTCGAGCCATCCCTGGAGAACTTTCCTCTCGAGGGGTGTGAAGATATAAGTTCTCATAACTCATCGGAACAGACTATCACGGAGAAAACTATATATGCCTTTTCAGACTATGATAGAGATTGCCGAGTATGCGTCTCGGAAGACGAGGCGAAAAACTTGGCTGCAGTCGAATCCCGACAGGAAGTAGCCCAGCGGGAGGGCACAACGCAGTCAAGAGTCAGCATCGAAGGTGAAATACTACGCTACTTGGTCTGGCTGAAGAATCAAGCCTACAGCCACCATACAATCAGAAGCAGAGCCAATCTTTTGAAAAGTCTCGTCAAAATGAAAGCAAATTTAAGTGATCCTGATTCGGTCAAGGAAGTAATAGCCAATGCAAACAATTGGAGCCAAACAACGAAACTTCTCGCGACAACAGCTTACGACAGTTTTCTGAAGTGGCAAGGCAAAACTTGGATTTCCCCAAGATATAAACAAACCCAAAAATTGCCCTTCATTCCAACTGAAGAAGAGCTTGATGCTTTGATTACTATATCTGGAAAGAAACTTGCAACGATGCTCCAGATCCTAAAAGAAACTGGTGCCAGACTCGGTGAAGCCTTCAAACTTGAGTGGACTGACATCGATTTCGAACGCTCCACGTTAAGAATCAATCATCCAGAGAAGGGAAGCAACCCTCGAATTCTGCCGATTACTAAGAAACTTGCAAGTATGATAAACACGCTTCCAAAAAAGGGTTCAAGAATCTTTGGCGGGAGCCTTAGAACCTTTGAAACATCCTTCTGGAATCAAAGGAGGAGAGCAGCCGCCAAACTTCAAAATCCGCGACTGAAAGCCATTACTTTCCACACTTTCCGACATTGGAAAGCAACAATGGAATACCACAAAACGCATGACATATTTCACGTTCAGCAACTTCTCGGGCACAAAAACATCCAGAACACAGCAATCTACATTACCCTAGAAAACAGTGTATTTCAAACAAAAGAAGATGACTTTCACGTTGCAGTCGCCAAAACACTGGAAGAAGCATGCAAACTAGTGGAAGTAGGCTTTGAATACGTCTGTAGCATGGACAACGCGAAAATCTTCAGAAAACGAAAATAAAAGATAAAGATGAAAAATAAAAGGTAAAGTTTAAAATGTTCACAGTATTAGAAGTGTTCACAAATCCAGAGGAAACGTACGAGGGAAAAACATTTGACGCAATCTTGGAACAGAAAATCTAAATCTTTAACAGTTCTAATGCTCATTCTCTCTTTAACAGTAACTCTCTTCTATTTTATACCAAGAGCGAAAGCCATAACAGCAATCGTCTCTTTGGATCCTTCTTCGGCAAAAGTTGGAGCATCTGTTCAATTAAATGGCACCATATCAACTGCAAACGGAACTTTCACTATCAAGTTTGACGGAGACACTGTTGCAAGTGGAAAAGCTGAAGGGTATCTAGTAAATAAAACATTTAGCGTTCCCAACACTTTTGCGGGCAGCCACAATGTGACGCTTCTTGATGATAGTGCTGGAGAGAATTACACTTCAACATTTACAGTATTAACATCATACTTTCTGGAGATAGTTCCAGTTGTACAGCCACTGCAAAGACAAGAAGGAGACTCCGCGACAATCAACGCAACCATAATTGGAGGAGACGCAAGTGCATCTTATGTTGCAAACATCACGGTTCAAACACCCACAAATGCTTCTTACGCTAAAATGCTCAACATTGCAACTTCTGATAAAGGTAACGGAAATGCAACAGTTTCTTTCCCAGACGAGTTTCTAGGCGATGCTAACACCAACTACACTGGCAACTACAAAGTATTCTTTAATAGCACATTAGCATCTGCAACCTTTTTTGTAGGATTAACAAACGCCACTGAATACCACAGGTTCGATCTGGTTGACATTAAGGCTTTAGGTTACAAAGCAGAAGAAAATGTTACAATAACAATAAGCTTCGGAGGAACAATGCTACACTCGGAAAGCATAAACACTACAAGTGAGGGCATAGTCTACGCAAATTGGGCTATTCCTTCCAACGCTACAATAGGCACATACATTCTTAATATCACCTCAACATTCGGGAACACAACTAAAAATCCGCCTGACATCCAAAGTTTCATGGTTCCCGGTTTTGATGTCAACATTACAACAAGAAATCTTGCGGGTGAACCGGTTCGCAATGTAACACTGAGAGTTTATGAAAACGCTACATCTGTAGTAAATGCAACAAGTAATTCTGACGGTTTAGCGCGTGTAGAACTTGAAATTGGAAACTACACAGGCGAGGCATATTACAGAGACCAAAAAGTTGGTGAACATTGGCTAAACATTACCGAAGCTGCTTCATTAGATTTTGCATGCAACCTCACCAACCTCCGAGTTTTAGTGAAAGCCTTTGTTGGCAGTGTTGAAGTGAGGATTCCAGAAGCCGGTTTGTTCCTTTCGCCTGAAAACTTGACGGCAACCACCAACCTTACTGGAATAGCAGTATTCCATTCTCTATTGCCTAATGTTACTTATGCTTTCAATGTTTCACGTTATAACATACTTTTTAATGAAACAACCCTATCAAACCTGTTTGTAAATGCGAATACGGTGGCTTGGTTTGACATAAACATAACTTGTCCCACATTAACTCTACAGATAAACGTCACAAACCCAAATGCAGAGAGCCAACCAATCAACAACGCCACAGTGAGGCTTCGAGAGTTTATGGGTGGAATATTTTACGAGAACAAAACGAATGCTGAAGGAATAGTTGTTTTTAGCGCTGTTTTCGGCAATTACACTGTAGAAGTTTATGAAGAAAACGGTATAAAACTTAATGAAACTATTGTTGCTCTTTTTGAAAATAAAAATGTGTCCATTAGCTGCAGCCTATATGGTTTAGATATTACTGTTAGAGTTGTTGATTATTTTGGACAGCCCATTCCTAATGCACTTGTAGTTTTGCAACGTGAAGGTTTGGCTGAACGCTCCTATCGTACACAAGCTAATGGCGCGGTGACGTTCGACAATGTTATTGGTGGAAAGATTCAAATAACAGTCTATTTAACCGACCAAACGCAACCTTACGCTGGAGGAAATTATATTATTGAAGGTTCAACAACAATTGAAATAAAACTAGGAAAATATGTCGTGTTAGCAGGTTTCTTAATCGAAACAATTCATTTGGTAACCGCGATAATAATCGTATTAGCTGTGGTTTTCCTTCTTGTAATAGAGGTTTACCGCAGAAAACGCCGTAAGACTTCTCAAGAAAACGAAAAGCCAGAGTGAAAATAAGGAGTCTGAGGGAAAAAGGTTTATATCAAAAGTCAAGTGACTATTTATCAAGGAAGAAGCTGTATCGATACAAGAGTTTTATTAAAATAAATGGTTAAAGGTCGTGCATGTGTTGGCTCAAGTGAAGGCTTGTTCTCCAACATGTAATTCCTTTAAGTGCGCAAAAAACGCTGCGGTTTACAGACGAGATGGTGTATGGTGCAGATGGACCGAAGAAATGTGTAATGTTGCAAACTGCACGTACGCCATTTGCATAAAAAGACGACTGCTGCCCAGAGGGGTCTGCGGAGAGACTGTGAAAAGAAAAACTGTAGAAAAACAACCTGAAGAAGTCGTCGGTCCGACAATAAAACTTCGCGGAAGAGCTCTTCGCAAGATTGGAGAAAAAGAAATCTTTTAACAGCAAGTGTCAGTGGTTCCTTGAAACAACCCTTTTTTCATTGATTAAGTAGCTTGCCTTCTAAAGTTCTATTTAGCTGGAACACGTTTGACTACGGGCGGTTTCACCTTTTTCAGAATTCTGTAGCCGCAGACTATGCATTTTATTTCTCCGCCGCGGAGTTCCAACTCTTCCAAAGGAACTTTTGCTCCGCATCTTACACACTCATAAACTATGCCGGTTGTCGTTTTCTCCATGGCATTGACCTCTTCTTACAAAGGAAATCCGTCTGCTTTTAAATGTTTCCGGTTGCTGTTACATTATTATAGGGGCGTTTGTCTTTGAAGAAGAAATTGAGGACGCTTTTGGCAGAAACCCTTTCTCCCGGCGAATTACAATTCGTTTGCAACTCCTATGATATCGTAGGAGACATAGCGATTATACGTGTCTCAGAAGAGGCAAGAATGTTCTGCAAGGCTGTAGCGGAAGCTATCATGGCAGTGCATAAAAATGTTAAAACTGTTTTAGCACAAATGAGTCCGGTTTTGGGAGATTTTAGGCTTCGAAAGCTGGAACATGTTGCTGGCGAAAACAAGACCGCTACGGTTCACAGAGAATCGAAATGTTTGTTTTCTGTTGACGTTGAGAAATGTTATTTTTCGCCTCGGCTTTTCTTCGAGAGAATGCGGGTTGCAAGGCTAGTTGAAAATGGCGAAGTGGTCGTTAACATGTTCAGCGGTGTTGGCTGTTTTTCTATAATCACTGCCAAGCATTCGAGCGCTCAAAAAGTGTATTCGATTGATGTTAACCGTTCGGCAATTCAGTATTTAAAAGAAAATGTTAGGTTGAATAGAGTTTATGGAAAAGTTATCCCCTTGTTGGGTGATGCGAAAGAGGTTGTCGAAACAAAACTATGCCACGTTGCGGATAGAGTTTTGATGCCTCTGCCAGAAAAAGCTTTGGAGTATTTGCCTTATGCCTTGTTGGCTTTGAAGAAGACTGGCGGTTGGATACATTTTTACTATTTTGAACATGCCAAGAAAAATGAGAATCCTGTTGAAAAAGTCAAGGCAAAAGTCGCTGAAAAACTTGAAAACCTAGGTGTTGTCTTCGAAATTCCCTACGGTCGAGTTGTCAGAACCACCGGACCAAACTGGTATCAAACAGTTTTAGATATTAGAGCAGTTCCGTGAACATGGAAAACATTTATGCATGTTGTCTTGGCGTTGATTAATTGGTGAAGTAGTTGAGTATTGAAGCTGGCTTGTGCGGCATATACTGCAGATATTGTCCAGTTTACAGACGCGAGGAAAAACGATGTTTCGGATGCCATTGGGTTAATGAACAGTTAAGAAAAGTTAGATAATCTCATAGAAGATGCGCTTTTTGGGAGTGCGCCAAAGAGAAGAATGTGAAATCTTGCTTCCTATGCAAAGAGTTTCCATGCCAATTGCATTATGGAAAAGAAGCAGTTTACACTACTGAAGCATTGAATATGTGGAAAGAGCTTATGGAAACAGGACTTAGCTTCGGTAAAGCCTAAAAATGTTTTATAAGTTTGAAGGTAAACATACCTTTGGAGGGATAAAAATCAAGAAAAAGTTGATGGAAATACTGGCGTGTCCAATTGATAAACATCATCCGCTAGAATTGCATGTGTTTGAAGAGAAAGACGAGATAGTTGAAGGCTTAATTGTTTGCCCTAAATGTTTAAGATGGTACCCAATTCGCGATGAGATTCCAGAAATGCTACCGGATGAACTGCGAAAAGAAAACGAAGACCTGCCTTTCTTGAAAAAGTGGAAGGAAAAGATTCCTGAAAAGATTCAGAATGAAGGTAAGCCTTTCAATCTGAAAAGTTAGAGTAAAGCGCAAACTTGAGTTTATATTATTTTAGCTTCACAACTTTGCCTGTTGCAGAGGATTTCAACGCTGCCTCGGCGATTTGAAGGGCTTTTAAACCATCCATCCCTGTTATTAGTGGTTTCTCTTTCTTCATGACACAGTTTGCGAAGTGTTTAAGCTCAAGTTTCAGTGGTTCTTGCCATGGGTATCTTGGCTGCACGGTTTCTTTTGCGTCTTCTACAGTTAATTCTTGTGTGATGTAATCCAGTTTCATTATTGCTGCGCTTCCGGTGACTATTAGTATTCGTGTTTTGTATGGTGTCAGCCAGTTTGACTCGATGAAAGCGCTTTTTTCGCTTTCAAAGGTGAGCATTATCTGTGCGTAATCTTCGAATTTTTTATGTCTCATGTTTCCAGTTTTGGCGTAAACAGCTACGGGTTCTTCATTAAATAAGTATCTCATTATGTCTATATCGTGTATTGCTGTGTCCTTAACTACGCCAACGTCGCCTATTCTTTCTGGCCACTGTGAAACTCTTTTTGATGTTGCGCAGACGATTTCGCCAATTGTCTTGTTTTCAACAGCTTTTCTGATATGTTGCAATCCTGGAATAAATCGCATTAGAAAGCCAACGGTGAGGTGCAATCTTTCCCTTTTGGCTGTTTTCAACAGTTTTTCTGCTTGTTTCACATTTGCAGCCATAGGCTTCTCAACTAAAACGTGCTTTCCAGCTTCCAGTGCTTTTAGGGCTTCTCTTGCAAGGCTTGTTGACCAGGTGCAAACGCTCACTGCTTCGATGTCTTCTCTCTTTAACAGTTTTCCCGTGTTTGTGTAGGGTTTAACTCCGAATTGTTTAGCCACGCTCTTTGCTCTTTCAGCGTCGATGTCGCAGACAGCTAAAAGTTCTGTTTCTTCCAATTCTTTAAAAACTCTTGCGTGGTTTCGCCCCCAGAAACCCGTCCCAATGACTGCTACACCTAATTTTTTCATTTTGTCCACACTCCTCTTCCTAAACCACGATATATGAAGCCTTCCTTTTCAATTTTGTCGGGTTCAACGACTCCATCAAAATCGATGATTGCCGCTGGCATTTTCATTACAACTCTCAATTTTTTAAAGTTCAGACGTTTGAGCTGTTCATGTCCCATGAGTATTATTAGGCAGTCAGCGCCTTCTGCAGCTTCAAATAAGTTTCTACTAAAAGCATGATGTACACCAGTTAATTCTTCTCCAGAAAAGTATGGGTCGCAAAGGTTGACTCTGGCTCCTCTAGCTTCCAGCATTTCAGCGAGCTCTTTTGCCATTTTTTTGGGGGGGCTTCTCATATTTTGCAGCTGTGAAATTCCGAACAAAGAAATTCGTGCCCGTCTTAGTGTTTTTCCACAAGTTTTTAGGGCATCTTTAGTCAAGTTAATTGCGTGTTTAATCATTTCGTCATTTATGTCTCTGGCAATTGCGGGTAAACGAAGTTTTACATTAAAGTTCTCGGCATCTTCCAATAAAAGGTACGGTTTTTCCTGTACTCCTTCTGGAGTGAGCTGCGGGAAAGGAATTGGTGAGTTATCCTTAACATTTACAAGTTTGCAAACTTCGAGAACATCTACGCCTAATTTTTCGCAGAGGAGAGCCAACTCATTAACAAGTCCTATGTTGACATCTTGATGTACCGCTTCAAAGAGCGCTGCCGTTTCTGCTGCCTTTATGTTTTCTATTTTTCTCACGCCGTTCTTTGAAACTTTCTCAAGGATTACCGATGCGGCATTTAAACTGTTTTTGTCCGTTGCTGCCACAATTCGCTTGTAATTCGCTAATTTTTCTAATGTTTGTCCATTAAAGATTTGAACTGGACTGTAGGCTAAGCCGAAATCAGTTCCAACTTTAAGTCCCGATGTGTTCTCCAAAATTTCTTTAATTAACCCTTCTATGACACCAACCTCCGTGGTGCTTATAACAATGGTCAAGGCGCCACGATGAAGACCTAAACCAACTTGTCTGCAAACACTTTCAATTTCTGAATAATCGGCTTTTTTCTTCTCATCAATCTTCACAGAAGTCGTTACAACAGCAACATCACTTTTGGAAACGGCTGTGCGGGTATCATTTATGGCGCTTAAACATCCTGTTTTTATGTAACTTTTCAATTTAAGCTCATTCTCACGCTTTAAAAAAGGAATTTTTCCCTTCGCTATTGCGTTTACTATTGTTTGGTCTGCATCTGCGCATATGACTCTGAACCCTGCTTCAACAAAAAGGTAGGCATGGAGAACACCGGTTTCTCCGCAGCCTATTATACTAATTGTATAGCTTCTACGTTTTTCTGGCGTGTCGATTTCTTCTGGTTTTATGTTTAGTATCGTGGTTGGCATGTCAAGTGTTCCTCATAATGATTAATGTGGAGAGCAGTTTTAACTCTTCAAACTTTTAATTAGCTTTTCCAGTTTTAAGGTGTACTCACGGACAAGTTCCAGTGCTTTCCTCTCACTTTTGGCTTCTGCATACAACCGATAAATGGGTTCTGTTCCGCTTGGGCGGACCAAAATGGTACTTTTATCTTCAAACCATATTTTGACACCATCAATAGTGCTTATTTTCAATCCTTTCACTTGGGCTGTCAGTTTTTTCAATACTGCCTCTTTAAGCGTTTCTGGGCATTCCACTTTACCTTTTTCAATAAAATATTGTGGCAAATCTCCCAGAAGTTTTGAAAGTTTTTCGCCTGTTCTTGCCATAATGTCTAAAATCAGGGCTGTCGTCATTGCACCGTCTCTAACTGATTGGTGTGGTCCATAGAAGACTCCGCCATTTTCTTCTCCGCCAAGTTTTGCTTTCAGCTTTTTCATAGTTTGTGCAACTGTCACGCTTCCAACCTTAGTCCACACAAGCTCTCCACCGTAAGCGTCGGCTACGTCCTTAATCAAAGTTGAAGAGCTCACTGGCGTGACAATTTTTTCGCCTGGGTTATCTTGCAGAAAATATTTTTCTATCAACGCAAAGGTTTTGTCTCCCCAGTAAATTTCTCCTTTTTCGTCAACAAAAATCGACCGATCAGCATCTCCGTCATAAGCTACGCCCAAGTCTGCGCCTACGGCTTTCACAGTTAAAGCTAAATCATTGAGGTTTTCTAGGCGAGGTTCTGGTAATCTTCCTGGGAAGGTTCCGTCAATATTTCCGTTTAATGTTGTGATTTTGCATCCTAAGTCTCGAAGTAATCGTGGCACGGCTAAGTTGCCGACACTGTTTGCCGCGTCAACCACAATATGGTAGTGTTTTTTCGTTATTTTTGTAACGTCAACATGCGTTTTTATGGCTTCTACGTAATCATCAATTATTCCTGGCAATTCTTGTGTTTCGCCTAGGCTGTTCCACTCTGCATAGCGTATCGTTTCTTGGAAAAATATTTTCTCAATTTGTATTTCTTGTTCGCGAGAAAGCTCGATTCCGTCATTCCAAACAACTTTTATCCCATTATACTCTGGTGGATTGTGCGATGCAGTTATTATTACTGCGCCATCTGTTCTTTGTCTTTTGACCGCATATTGTAATGCGGGTGTAGGCGCCATTCCAGCAAGAAGCACGTTACATCCGGTTGCGTTTAAGCCGGAGATAACTGCCTTTGCAAGCATGGGGCTGCTTGTTCTAGCGTCGTATCCAACAATGAGCGTTCCTCGTTTGAAGAACGTGCCTATTGCGCATCCAATTTTAATCGCAATTTCTGGAGTTAATTCCTTGTTGGCTAATCCGCGAATTCCGTTCGTTCCAAACAAACGTTTCGAGCTTTGCATAATACTTTGTCTCTCCCTTCTAAGCGATGCATTTTGGTGTTAATACACTTTCTGAAACTTCCTTTGCAGGGCACACCCATACTCCGCTTACAAGTGACACATTATCTCTTATTTTTGCGTGGTCTCCGATTACGCATCCTTTTGCAATTTTGACATTTGTTCCGATAACCACATTTTCGCCGATTATCGCATTGTCTATTGTTGAAAAATCAGATATTACTGTGTATGGAAAAATCACGGATTCCCGTATTTGAACGCTTTTACCGATGCAAACGTTCCGTCCCAAAACTGAAGAAGGACCCACAATTGACTTTTCTCCTAAAGAAACTCCCTTGTCGAAAGCCACGGGACTCCTTATCTCAACATTTCCTTTAGTTTTCAATTTCTGTTGCTTTACAATCGAAGACAGCAAAGTCTTGTTGGTTTCCAAAAAGTCTTCCGGCTTACCGATATCCGTCCATAAACCATCAAAAACACATCCATAAAGCATGTCTTCTTCAACGAGTTTTGGAAAAACTTCGCGTTCAAGAGATACTTTTCTTCCTTCCGGAATGTACTCGAAGATTTCAGGGTTGAACGCGTACACTCCAGCATTTATCAAGTCAGACGGAGCCTTTTCGCGTTCGGGTTTCTCAACAAACCTCTTTATTCGACCATTTTCCGCTAGTTCAGCAACTCCGAATCTGCTTGGGTCTGCGACCTTGTGAAGGGCAATTGTTGCTAAAGCATGCTTTTCTTTATGTGTCTTCAAGAGTTCTGCGTAGTTTACATCAGCAAAAATGTCTCCGTTTATAACCAAGAAAGGCGCGTTGTAACCAATTAGTTTCTGAGCCTTTTTTATTGGTCCGCCTGTGCCCAGCGGTTTTCTTAATGGGTCTCGAGAATAAGCGATGTGCATTCCATGTCTAGGAACCCTTGAAAGTTTAATGAAAGTTTCTGTTTGGTGGCTGACCGCCAGTATGACATCATTTATTCCGTTGTTAGCTAGCCTTTCAAAAGTCCATTCCAGTAAGGGCTTGTTGACTATTGGAAATAGAATCTTGGGTCTCGTGCAACTCAGCGGTCTCAACCTCGTGCCGAAGCCTCCAGCGAGAATCAAAGCCTTCAACTTGTTCACCGTTCCGATGCAAATTTTATATCATTCACTCTTAATATAAGCGATTTCGTGAAGGTGAAGTTGTTGAAGATTTTGCTACATGAGATGAGCTGGGCTGAAGCCAAAGGATACTTTTTAAAAAATGACATCGCCATTTTGCCAGTTGGCTCTAATGAGCAACATGGTCCTCAAAACCCCCTCGGAACAGACCATCTGATAGCTAAGGCAATAGCTGAAGAAACTGCTAAACGCGCCGGGGTTATATGTTTGCAAGTGATTCCTTTCGGTGTCAGTTCACATCACAAACAGTTTTGGGGCACTATTTTCATCTCGCCTAAAACATTCAAAAACTACGTGAAAGAAACATGTCTGGCACTGAATTATTATGGTATACAGAAAATTGTAATAGTAAATGGACATGGCGGCAACCTCCATGCTCTTACTGAATTGGCTCGAGAACTGCGAGAAAAAGGAATATTCATCTCAGTCTTTCAATGGTGGCCTGCGGCAAGCAAACTTTTGCCAGACCTTTTCAAGCCAGAAGAAAGAGGGCATGCTGGCGCTGAAGAAACTTCGATGAATCTGGCTTTACATCCACAAACAGTCAACATGAAAAAGGCAGTTAATGAAGAAACGCGCAAACACAAAATGCAAACAGAAGGCGTAACGCTTCCATTGGATACTGCGGACTACACAAGCTTAGGAGTTTTTGGCATTTCAAAAACGGCTTCTGCAAAAAAGGGCAAGAAGGTTTTTGAAGTTGTGGTCGACGAACTTGTTAAACATGTGAAATTGCTTAAAAATGCGAAAATTGAGGATTTAATGCAAAAACCGAAGGCTTAAAGTTTAGCTCCGTTTTTTTATTCCCATTCAATCGTTGCCGGAGGCTTATGCGTTACATCGTAGACAACCCGCGTAACTTCTGATATCTCATTTGTTACCCTTGTCGAAATTCTCTCCAGCACCTCATACGGGATTTTTGCGAAACTAGCTGTCATTGCTTCACGGCTTTCTACCAAACGTACTGCAACAACGTAACCGTAGGCTCGTGCATCACCTTTCACGCCTGTAGCTTTAGTATCTGTTAAAACAGCAAAATATTGCCACAGATTCTCTTCCAGTCCGCTCTTCTCAATTTCTTCACGTACAATCTTGTCCGCTTTTTTGGCTATTCTAACTTTTTCTTCGGTTAATTCGCCAATTATTCTGACTGCGAGTCCTGGACCTGGGAATGGTTGTCTGGAGACTATTTCTTTGGGTAGTCCAAGCATTTTGGCGACTCTTCGAACTTCGTCTTTGTATAAGTCACGTAGCGGCTCAATGATTTTCTTGAATTTGATTTTAATTGGTAAACCCGCCACGTTATGGTGTGTTTTTATCTTGTCTGAGAATTTTCTGAATCCAGACTCAATTCTATCCGGATAAATTGTCCCTTGGATTAAGCAGTCTGCGCCCGTTTTTTCGGCGATTTCCTCGAAGACGCGGATGAACTCTTCGCCGATGATTTTGCGTTTCTTTTCCGGATCTGTGACCTCTCTAAGTTTTTCCAAAAATCGCTTTTGCGCGTCTGTGATTATAAGGTTTAGTTTGAATTTTTGGAAGACGTTTTTCACGAATTCTGGTTCATTTTCGCGCATGAATCCATGATCAACAAATACAGCTGTGAGCCTATTGCCTATCGCTTTTGCTGCTAAGGCTGTGGCGACGCTGGAGTCTATGCCTCCGCTTAGGGCTATTATTGCTTTTCCTTCGCCAACTTCTGTCTTTATTTCTTCTATCATTTTTTCTATAATATCTTCCATTTTCCAGTTGGCTTTGCATTTGCAAACTTCGAAGATGAAGTTTCGGAGCATTTTGGTTCCTTTTTCTGTGTGCACAACTTCCGGATGCCACTGCAAACCGTAAATCGGCTTTTTCTTGTGTCTAAATGCTGCAACTGGACAGTTTTCTGTATGCGCTAACACTTCATAGTCAGCAGGAATTGAAAAGACGGTGTCGCCGTGGCTCATCCACACTTTCTCTTTTGCATTTAATCCTTTCAACACGCCTACTGGCTTGTTAATGGTTACATATGCTATTCCATACTCTCTTTCTTTTGCTGGCTCAACTTTTCCTCCAACCATCTGAGCTATGAGCTGATGTCCATAGCATAATCCTAGAATTGGTAGTTCCGCATCGAGAATGTGGGGGTTGGGTTTGGGCGCGTTTGGTTCATAAACACTTGCTGGTCCGCCCGAAAAAATGAGTCCTTTCACGTTGAATTTTTCTTTTAGAAGCCTAATTTCTTCTGGTTTTATGTCGTGGGCGACGATTTCTGAGTAAACCCCATGCTCTCTTATTCGTCTTCCTATAAGATGGCAGTATTGTCCGCCGAAATCAAGCACGAGTATTGTGTCGTACTTCATTGTTTATCTTTCTCATGTTATGGGATTAATGCTCCGTGTGGACACAAGTATTTAAGCATGTTACTTTCATGCGTAAAGGTATTTTTGCAGTTCCCAACTGGTTACTTGATTTCTATCGTTAGGCTGGTGGGGCTCATACTCTTTCCATTCTTGCATTTTAAGCTCCATGTACTTTTCTGTGTTTTCCTTGCCTAAAGCTTGTATGCAAATGTCATCGCTTTTCCATTCTTCTACGGCTTCTTTAAGTGATGTTGGCAAAATTTTGACGCCTAACTTCTTGCGTTCTGCTTCTGTGAGATGATAAACATTAGCGTCCACGGGTTCACCCGCATCAATCTTTTTTCTGATTCCATCTAATCCCGCCTCAAAAATCACCGCGTAAGCCAAGTACGGATTACAAAGCGGGTCTGGGCATCTGAACTCTATTCTTGCTTCTTTCTCTTTTCCAGGAAAATATTCTGGCACTCTTATCAGCGCAGAGCGGTTTCTCTTGCTCCACGCAACATATACTGGGGCTTCGTATCCGGGCACAAGTCTCTTATAACTGTTGACGGTTGGTGCAACAATCGCACAAAGCGCCCGGGCGTGCTCTAGTAAGCCGCCAATGAAATATCGGCATTTTTGCGAGAGATGCGCATATCCTTTTGAGTCGTAGAATAGGTTTTCTCCAGTTTTCGGATTGAACAGTCCTAGGTGGACGTGCATTCCGCTGCCAGGTTTGCCATGCCATGGTTTTGGCATGAATGTTGCCGTCCAACCATATTTTTTGTCTGCCACTGCTTTTGCCGCGAACTTATACCGCATGATGTTGTCTGAAGTGGTTTGCGGGTCTGAGTATCTGAATGTTATTTCGTTTTGTGCTGAGCCAGCTTCGTGGTGTTGTCTCTCAACAGTGATTCCCATGGCAAAGAGGGCGTTGGACAAATCCATTCGGTAGGATTCTGTCATGTCTCGACCAGGTGCTATGTCAAAGTATCTTTGTTTGTCTATGAGGTGATTTTCAACTGGGTAAACTTCGCCCTCCGAGTTTTTCTGGATTAGGTAAAATTCCAGTTCAGCCGCGGCTGTTGGTTCATACCCTTCTTTTAATGCTTTTTGGGTGGCTTGTTTGCATATGTATCTTGGGTCGCTTTCGAAATGTTCGCCGTTGGGTTTATGCACGTTACAGATGAAGCTTGCAACGCCTTTGTCGTAGAAATAGTATGGGCAAACTGTGAATGTGGATGGGTCAGGTTTCATGACCATGTCGCTTTCTTCTATTCCGACTCCACCGATTATTGAGGAACCGTCGAAGCCGACGCCTTCTTTTAGGGTGGTTTCTGCTTCTTCTGCTGGGATGGTTCTGCCTTTTAGATAGCCGAGCATGTCGGTGAAATGTAAGAGAACGTAATCTGCGCTTTTCATTAGTTTCAAGCATGTGTCAATGTTCTGTGTTTTGTAATCCATGCTGTTCTCCCCCAGTCAAGTTTACAGCAGATGAAATTATTTCTTTACGTATAAAAGGTTTATTGGGAAAAATATGAGTAAATGTTAAATATACAACGCACTAGATTAGACAAATGTGCAGTAGGGGTGAATGGTTGTGGATTTGGATGAAACAGATATTAAAATATTGAAAGCGTTAACTTCAGATGCGCGGCTTTCGTCACGGCAGATAGCTAACCAATGCGACGTTTCCATAGGCACGGTTTTGTCGCGGATGAAACGAATGGAAAAAGAAGGGATAATAAAAGGTTATTCAGCGTTGCTTGATCACGAAAAACTAGGGTACGAATTGACAGTTGTCAGCGAAATAACCGTTTCTAAGGGCAGGCTTCTGGAAGTGGAAAATGAGATTGCACGTTTGCCAAACGTCTGCTGCGTGTATGATGTGACGGGTTTGATAGACGCCGTCATAATTGCGAAATTCAAAAGCAGAGAAGAACTGAGCAAGTTCACGAAAAGGCTTTTGGCAATACCGTATGTGGAAAGAACAAACACCCACGTTGTATTGACGACGATAAAGGAAGATTTCCGCTTAACCTAAACTTTTCACGTATTTTCATTCTTTTCCCTCGACTTTTCTAAAGCAAGATTTAATTCAAACGACAAATATGAAAAATAAGAGAACATGATTTCACGCGGGGGTTGCCAAGCATGGCCAAAGGCGTAGGCCTGAGGCGCCTATCCCATAGGGGTTCGTGGGTTCAAATCCCA
>JAIMAA010000026.1 GCA_023512225.1 Candidatus Bathyarchaeota archaeon | reverse complement strand
CGTGCATTTACCGCGCAATGCACACATTTCAAATTGCACCTTTTTGTTATGTTTAGAGCAGCAAGGAAAGGAATGTGATCGATATTGGTTAAATCATCACCAGACTTCTGAATCAAGTTTTATCCTATTTTTTTATGTGAATATAATTCCTTTTAAATTTTTTTAGATATGCACTAAACTTTCTCATTTCGCCGGTTCATTCAAAATTTGTGCAAGCGATGGCGAGGACGAATGATGTGATTCTTCATGGCGGAATAACCTATTACGCAGTTGAAATTGAAAATGAAGAAGAATTGAAGCGAATCGTAGAGAGTGCCCCTTCCAAAGCATCTAAAGATTATGGGAAACCTTTCATGGAAATCTTCAAAGAAGCAAACTATGACTTCTACAAAATCGACCCAAACCTATTCGCGCCAGCCGTTGTTATCGTTAACAATGTAAAGACTGGCAAGCTGTTCAAAACAGGAGAAATTAATGTAGAAATACTGACGAAATCTTTAGGCTTTGAAAAAGAAGTATGAAATTAAAAAGTTACCTATTTAGGTATTTTCACGCTTAACTTCACAGCTTTTGCTACAATATGTCCTAAGGGAATAGTGTAAAGCGCTAATGTAGTGTTGAAGATGGCTATAAGTGGAAGAGCAATGAGTATTGCACCTTCAGGCATGCCGTAACCTACTGGTGGCTGAAAACGAAGGAAAGTCCAGTTTACAATCGTCATAATGCCTACTCTAAGGAAGATTCCTAGCACCGTGGACGAGACTGCGAAAAGCGTCTCTCCACCTTTTGAAGGGTTTCGTTGCGTAAGCATTTTCGCTATTAACATGCCACTGAGCATACTGATTACAGCTGCTAAGTTGTAAAGAGGACCTGTTGGAAGTTCTCCTGGATATACAACAAATAATATGGCTGTGTTTATTAGGGCTATAGAAACTCCAACCGTGACGCCGTAGAGTAAAAATGCCGCAACTATCGGTATCTCCCATACTTGGTATTTTAAATATGGTGCATATGGTGCTGGAAATTTTAGAGGAGATAGGTTGAAGACTATGGTGAGAGTAGCGAAGGTGGTTACTACCGCTAATGTTTTCGTGTCCATTTTGACCACTTTGGACGGCGCAAGATTTGTGGTATTAATTATTTAAGAGTAGCTACTCAAAAAAGAGTATTGCGGAATGCGCGAAACCTTGAAAAATAAATATTGCTTATGCATATTTTCTACTGGGAAACATCGTTGACTGAAATCATAAAGTTCTCCTCAAAAGAAATCAGAGGCTGGCTTGAAAAAGAAACAAGCTCAATTTTTGTTCCAGTCCACGCGAAAGCAGAAAAACTGCTTGGAGAAATGCGTAAAGCGCTTGAAAGTCTTTCCGACGCTTCAAAAATGCTTCTTGACAACAGCGCTAAAGAAATTGAAAAGCGAAACATGAAAACCTATGGCAGAGCACGCGCCTTAAACAAGCTTGCACACATGTTCATCGATAGACTTAAACAAGTCAAAGTCCCAGACAAGGTTACTTACGACAGCCTTCAAGAATTTTTTCAAGAAACCCAAAAGGCATTTGCAGTAACTGAAGTTGATATTAGAAACTGGTTTCCACGAATTTCGCCATTCTTCATTCTTGACAGAAGAAAATTCCAACTGGTTTTTGAAAGATCAAAAGAACTGCTTAAAATGCTTGGCGATTTTCTGACACGAGAATACGTTAAAACGAAAACTTTAGAAGAGACCTTCCTGCTGATAGACAAACTTCACACTCTCGAAAATCAACTTGTAAACCTAAACGAACGCAGACTAAAAGTTGAAAATGAAAAGGCTTTGGTTGAAAAGGAAATCGCTGATATGCAACAGAAAATTGCCGAATTGAAAAGTAAGGGTGGCATAGGTCAACTAAGCCAAATAGACGCGGAAATAGAAGCTTTAAGCATGGAAGTAAAACATAGCCTGCGACACTTACAGAAGCCTTTCATAAAACTTCAATCACTAACTCTTCACGGCAGCGGAAGCGGACTAACTCCTGAAGAGGTTAAAAAACTTAATCAGTATTTGGAGAATCCTTTTGAAGCTCTTGCAACCGAAGAGAATGGCTGTCCATTACTAAGGCAGATTCTACAAAAACTCGACCGTGGAATGTCAGAAGAAAAACTTAAACTAAAACCAGAGAAGACACGAAAAGCCAAACAAGCAATAGAAAACATCCTTAACAAGAATTCCTTAGATAGTCTACATCAAAAATGCGTTGATGCAATGACGCAGAAAAGCCAGCTTTCAACATCGTCAGAAGTGTCTGAAACAAAAAACAGCTTATTCAAGCTTCAAGAGCAACTTGAAAATCTAGAACGAAAAAACAAAAGCATTACGTCTGAAGAAAACGCTGTAGAACGAGCACATAACGAAACGTTAGAAAAAATTCGCGCTCATAAAAATATAATAGAAAAGAACATTTTCAGTTTTATGGGAAGAAAAGTTCACATTGAATAGTCTGAAGGATTGACATTTGCAACTTGACCTTACGCAAATTGTTAAAGAAGCGTTAGAAAGCAAGTCTGCCGCTTTCGTAAATTTGGTTGAAGACGCTATGCGTCTGCTTTGCAAAGAAACTGGAAAGGTTGGCAATCTCGACATTTTAGGAAGACTAGTCAAACTCAAACCTCAAGGCGAAGCACTGATAATCGGCGACTTACATGGAGACTTAGGAAGCTTAATCGACATATTTAAAATGAGCAATCTCCTCCAAAAAATGAGCAAGAACACTGATGCGATTCTAATTTTTCTTGGCGACTATGGCGACCGAGGTGAATACTCAAAAGAAATCTACTACACCGTTTTAAAACTAAAACTGCTTTTTCCAAAGCAGGTTATTCTGATGCGCGGAAATCATGAAGGACCAGAAGACCTCACGGCTTCTCCGCATGATTTGCCAGTCGAGTTTGAGGTTAAATTTGGCGAAAAATGGACAAACGTTTACGCGAAAATTCGTGAATTGTTTGCTTGTCTTTACAATGCTGTTTTGGTTGAAGAGCGTTATTTGATAATTCACGGGGGCTTACCGCCTCGAACCAGAGGTATCGAAGATTTAGCGTTTGCCCATGTCACGCATCCGAAACAGCGGGTACTTGAAGACATGTTGTGGAGCGACCCAGATGATACAGTTAAAGAAGTTTGCGCGTCGCCAAGAGGTGCGGGAAGACTGTTTGGCGAAAAAGTAACAAATGAAGTGTTGAGAAGATTTAATGTTAAAATTTTGATAAGAGGACACGAGCCCAGTAAAGAAGGTTTCAAAATCGACCACCATGGCAAAATTTTAACCTTATTCTCGCGGAAGGGACCACCTTACTTCAACACTTTTGGCGCCTATTTGAATGTGGAGCTTTCTCGAAAATTCGAAAATGCAGAACAATTAATTCCTTTCATTCACAAATTTTAAACTACTATTTGGCTCAGCAATCATTTAGTAACGATAAACACCAATTCTGATTTAAATTCTAATCGTTGAATGTTCCAGTTCTTCTCTTCTGTTAACTTGTTAAATGTCTTCTCATAGTGTTTTCGCATGTCCTTCTCTCGTCCTCCCAAAGTTTTAACGGGAAAGGAAACGACAAGAAATTTCGAGTTAAGTGCTTCCAAGGTTTTTAATCCTGCAGCTTTTTGGATTTGTTCGAGGCACGGTAAGGTGTTGAGCAGTAAAGCTAAATCCGTTTTAATCTTTGGTGGATGTTGCAGGATGTCTCTGACTTCTGCAAATCCTTGAATATTGCTAATGTGCATGAACCTGTTCAGAAAGTCAATCATGTCCTTGTAAATGTCATATGCATAGTATTTCGTATTTTCTGGCAAAGGCATCCAAGGAATTGACAGTGGATGAAATCCACATGCAACGTCCATTATTGAATGGATTGGAGGGAGATTTGAGAAAATTCTCGAATAAAATTCATCTAATCCTTTGAGGCGTTCTTTTGTTGAATAGTGGTGACTCATTATTTCGGCGCATGTTTGGCGGAACAAATCTTCGTTGCCCGATTTTTTAGTTTCTTGAAGCTTTTCCAGCCACATCTCATATTGTGGTTTCTTTAGGAAATATGCTCCGCCTATTTGATGCAATTTATTTTTTGTTGTTTTTATGGCTGTTTTTAGGTTTCGCCGTTTTAGAAGCTCATGCGTTCCGATGTTTCTGATTAAGTCTTCGCAAACGTTTCTGTATTTTGAGCTTTTTAAAACAGCTTCAACCAGCTGGTCAATTTGTTTGTTCTCCATTGGAAACTTCTCTCTATATCTTCCATTGTGAGCAGTGACAAGTTTAACTATGCAAGGCTGCAAATTTAAACGAATAGCCTATTCAAACCTCTTCGCCTTTATTCTCACGCGGAAACTTTAAGAACGCAATCTCGTAGCATCTTTCAGAGGTTCAAAGTAAGAAGGTTCGTTTTTGAAAATTGGAGTTGTAACGCGAAACAGAAACTCGTGGAGTTCAACGCAACTTCGAGACGCGCTAGCCAGGCATAACATTCCTCACCTGTGCTTTAGTTTTCCACGGTTAGCCGCGCGCGTCGGATACAAACCATACGTAAACATCAGCAACGTCAGCCTTTTAGAAGAGCTGAATGCCTTAATAATTCGCCCAATTGGACGAGGCTCACTAGAAGAATTGGTTTTCAGAATGGACATGCTTTACAGGCTTCAACGCTTAGGCATGTATGTGGTAAATCCGCCAGAAGCAATCGAACACTGTGTTGACAAATACGACATTCTCGCGATTTTGGAAGAAAACGGCATACCTGTGCCACGCACAGCCGTTACTGAAAGCGTTGACGAAGCTTTGAAGGCTTTCAACGAGCTTGGCGGAGACGTTGTTGTTAAACCCCTTTTCGGTTCAAGAGGTATAGGCTCCACGCGGGTCACAGACGCGGAAATCGCCCACACGGTTTTCAGAAACATAACGTTTTATCACGGCGTAGTATATCTTCAAGAGTTTGTGCATCATGGATTTTCGGATATTCGCGTTTTCGTTGTTGGCGACCGTGTTGTTGCATCCATGCGTCGTGTTGCGAACAGTTGGAAAACCAATTACAGCCAAGGCGCTCAGCCTTTATCAGTAGAGCTTGAAAAAACGCTTGAGGACATTGCTGTCAAATCTGCGAAACTCATCGAATGTAAAATTGCTGGTGTGGACATTTTGGAAAGTCCGAGAGGACCTTTAGTTGTGGAAGTTAACAGTCAACCTGGATGGAGAGGGTTGCAGTCAGTTACAAAGGTTAACATTGCAGATGAAATCGTCAACTTTGTCGTGTCAGAATTGAAAAAATAGGAGAAGGCTATTTGAAATGCGTGAAGTAGAAATTGTTAAAGTTGATGTGTCAGCAAAAACGGCTCAAAAAATTAAGGATTATGTTGCGGAAGAAAAGCCGCTGTCCATATTCATAGACAAAACCCAATATGCAACCATTTATTGTTCTCCAACAAACCTCAAGGAATTGGCGGTTGGTCATTTGCTAGCCGAAGGCATCATAAAATCTATTGAAGAAGTCGAAAGCATAGATTTCAAAGAGAAAAACATCTGTTATGTTAAATTAAAACCAAACATCGACTTTGAAAAGAGGCTGAAACTTTCTCAACATTTTTCGCGCATAATCCTCTCAGCATGCGGCGGTCCACACCAGCCTTCGAAGAGGCTTCCAAAAATAAAGTCAAATCTGAAGGTTAAAGCTGAAACAATCCTTGACTGCGTCAGAAACCTAAACTTTATGGCGGAGACTTTTAGGAAGACCGGCGGAACACACGCGGCAGCAATTTATAGAAGTGATGGTAACCGTGTGGCATTTGCTGAGGATGTTGGTCGCCACAACGCAGTTGATAAAGTGATAGGCTCCGGAGCCCTAAAAAAGATTGATTTTGGCGATTGTTTTCTTGCTTTGAGTGGAAGGTTAACAGGCGACATTGTCTTTAAATCAGCAAAAGTGGGTTTGCCAATAGTGGCTTCATTAGCTGCTGCTTTAGACTCTGGCATTGCTGTTGCCAAGGATGCAGACTTGACTTTAATAGGGTTTGTTCGTGGAAAACGTATGAACATCTACAATTTTCCAGAAAGAATTCTCTCGTAGGGGTCGTCAGGCTTTTCTGGAAACGGCGTTTCTTTTCCGTCTTTAACAAGGATGCGACGTGGTTTTTTCGTGAATATTCCCAAAAAACTTGCTTCAATACCTTTTTTGTGCAGTTCCTTCTGTACTTTGTCTTTTGCTTCTGGGCTCACAGCCGCCAATACAGTGCCTGTTGAAGACATCGAAAGCACTTGTTTATCTAAAAGTTTAAACCATTTGCTTAAGACTTTGACTTCTTTTTTTATTGGGATTTTTTCGAAATTTATTTTGAAGCCAACTTTCGACGCTTCCGCCATTTCATTTAACGCTGCAGTTAGCCCGCCTTCGGTGGCATCATGCATGGCGTGTATGCCGCCAATTTCGGCAAGCAGCAATGCCTCTTTAACGCAACTCTGCATTGTGACAAGTTCTGAAAGTTCTCTTGTTCTTACTTCTCCAAAGAGTCTTTCAGCCAATGTTGTGTGTGTTAATGCAAAGTTCACAGCGGTTTCCAAGCCAACTGGTTTAACGCATAAAATATGGTCTTCTGGTTTAGCACCGCCTGGAGTGATTAGTTTTTCTTTTTCTGTTGTTCCATACGCGGTGCAAACGCCAAGGAGTGTTGATAATCCTTGGTATGTTCCTGTGTGTCCCGTTATAACCGCTATTTTCAATTCTTCCGCCGCCTTGCAGGCTTGACTCATAATGTTGTAGAAAGTTTCCGGTTTCGTTGATGGGGTTCCTAGGAGGTTTATTGTGCAGAATTCTGGTCTTGCCCCGAAAAGCACTACGTCAGAAGCCGCGTAATGTATTAGTAACCATCCGAACCATTTTTCTGGAACGCCAATACATGGGTCAGTGGAGACAACTAAACATTTTTTGTCTAGTACATGCACTCCTGAATCAAAACCTGGCAAAGGCGGAACGATAACTCGCGAATCTTTTTTGATGTAGCTTAGAAGTTTCTTCAATTCTTCTGTTGCTAGCTTTCCCATTTTTCCAACAAATCCAATTATTTTCTTAGCAGTTCAATTCCTTTGCTAGTTATTTTGAAGGGAATCCACTCAAGAGGATGCTGGCATCCTTCAATCTTAACTATGCGAAGTTCTCGCTGGCATTTTTCTTCATTAAATCTGAAGTAAAAAATGTTGTGGGCCTTGTTTAAGTCCAAATCCGTGGCTCGTTGAGTTGTAACGTCTTTTTGTGTGGCTGCTGTCATTATGTCGATGTTGACGATGTTGTCGTAGTGGCACCAGTTAATTGTCCAATCTTCAACAGGCTCCATGTATTTTAAGTCGTACAAGGAAAATAGTTGTTCGCTGAAATCTCCAGCGGCAAATCGTGTCACATGTTTCTCGGAAATCAATCGGTCTATGCGTTTCATTTCTTCGAAATCATCCAAGCTAAAGTATATCACTCGAGGGTCTTTCGGGTAAGGCTCAAAATGTGGAAAGGCCTGTATGGCGATGAATTTGCCTTTTTCAATGTAGGGTTCAATGTTCCAACCAAAAGATTTGAAGTAGGCTATTAAACGTGGAAAAGGCTTATCCATAACATCGTAAGCTACTGTTTCGCCTTCTTTTAGTCCTTGCCAAAGAAACTGCATAGCAAAAACAGTCTTTCCTGTTCCTGGCAGTCCATAAAGAATGTTCCGAGAGCCAGACTCGATTCCTCCACCTATCAAATCATCAAAGTCTTTAATTCCAGTTTTCAATTTCAAACTGTTTTCTCACCGACTTCTTAAAGATTGAAGTTCAGCAAGTTCTTTTTGGAAAGTGCGTAGATTATGACCGCACTGACGATGAATTCTGGAAGGAGATAGCTTCCATTGTAAGCTATGGAATAGGTCACTGGATCCATTCCCCAGTCTTTTGCGTACATGTAGAAGAAGAAAACACCTGATAAGAAGTGGGAGATGAATCGTCCAAGCATGCCAACGCCTACGCCTACTAGAGGACGCTTCCGAAAGAAACCAGCGAGTCCAAGGGCGCCAAAAGCCAACGGATAGTCCAACAATACTTGTGCTGGTTGGTATAAATAAGGTTCAATGATCATTACCACAAGTCCTAACACTATGCCAGCGTAAGTTCCAATTATCGGGCCTCGTCGTAGAGAAAGCCAGAGGATAGGCACCATTCCAGCTAGGGTCACTGAACCACCATAGGGCAACTGGTATAATTTTATGCTGTTCAATGCCGCTGACAGGGCTATGAAAACTATTGCCTCAGCAAATATTTTGATCTCTAAACTTATTTTACTCATGCTTTTTCCCTCCGCCAGTATTACCTGGATCAGGTTCTAAGGGTCGACAGCTTTCAGCCGTCCTCTCAGCCGGGTCACATTCCCAGCTCCCCTAAACCTTGCGGGGATAATGTTATTTAGTTGTATATTTATTTTTCCTAAAGTTAGCGCGTGTTGGGATGTTGCAGTATGAAGCCTTTGCCTAAAGAATTTGACATCATCAAGATTGAGAGGAAGTGGCAAGAGAAATGGGAAGAGATGGGTGTTTACCGTTTTGACTGGAAAGACACAAAACGTCCAGTTTTCAGCATTGACACTCCGCCGCCTTATCCTTCTGGCGAATTTCACATGGGAAACGTTTTAAACTGGACATACTTCGACATAGTCGCTAGATACAAGCGCATGAGAGGCTACAATGTCTATTTTCCACAAGGATGGGACTGCCACGGCTTAGGCATAGAGGTTCAGGTGGAAAGAGAGCACAAGGTTAGAAAAAGAGATGTGCCTCCTGACAAGTTTCGGAAATGGTGTGAAGAGCTTGTTGAAAAGTACATTGCGATGATGAAGGAAGGCGTAATACGCTTAGGATGCAGTGTGGACTGGACGACCGAATACCGCACCATGAACCCGGACTACTGGAGACGCACCCAGTTGAGTTTCATAATTCTGCACAAGAAAGGCTTCATGTACCAGGGAACGCATCCGGTGAACTGGTGTCCCCGCTGTGAAACAGCAATTGCGGATGCAGAAGTGGACTATGAAGAACGAGAAGGCACACTTCACTACATTAAATTTCCATTAGAAAACAGTAGTGAATACTTGTTGATAGCTACGACACGCCCAGAATTCATACCTGCATGCGTTGCAGTCGCAATTAACCCTTCAGACGACAGATTCAACAAGTACATAGGCAAAAAAATAACCGTGCCAATCGTGAACCGCACAGTCGAGATAATTCCAGACGAAAATGTTGACCCCTCCTTTGGCACGGGCGTGGTAATGATTTGCACTTACGGCGACAAAGAAGACGTGAAAACCGCAATCAAACATAAACTTCCAGTGATAGGGCTATTAAACGAGAATGGAACCATAAACGAGAACGGCGGCAAATACGCGGGCTTAACAATAAACAAAGCCAAAGAAGCCATAGTAAAAGACCTTCAAGCGGCTGGGTTGCTAGAAAAAACTGAACGGATTAAGCAGGAAATAGGCGTATGCGACAGATGCGACGCTCCTGTGGAGATTCTTGAACGCAAACAATGGTTCATGAAAACACGCATCTTAACAGACAAAGTTGAGGAAAAAGCAAAAAAAATCACGTGGTATCCAGACTACATGAAAATCCGCTTGATAGACTGGGCGCGTTCGCTTGACTGGGACTGGGTTATAAGCCGCCAACGCGTTTTTGGAACACCCATACCCGTATGGTACTGCAAAAACTGCAACGAAGTAATTTTGGCTGATGAAAAGTGGGTTCCGATAGACCCGAAACTCGAAAAACCACGAATAGACAAGTGTCCAAAATGCGGCGGCAAAGAATTCATTCCAGAACGCGACGTTTTCGACACGTGGATGGACTCTTCAATTTCTTGCGCTGTTCACGCTGGCTGGCCAGACCGCAAAGACTGGAGGAGACTGTTTCCAGCGGATTTGCATCCGTCTGGCATAGACATTATCCGAACTTGGGCTTACTACTTGATGGTTAGGCATCTAGCTTTGTTCGACGAAGAACCCTACAAGAGCTGCTTAATAAACGGTATGGTCTTGGGCTCTGACGGTAGAAAAATGAGCAAATCGCTTAAAAACTATGTTGCAGCCCCAGACGTGCTGGACAAGTATGGGACAGACGCTGCTAGGCAATGGGCTGCTAGTGGCGGAGCAACAGGCTCAGACATCCCCTTCCGTTGGCCAGATGTTGAATATGGAAAACGCTTTTTAACCAAACTTTGGAACGCCGCAAAATTTGTGAGCAGTCAACTTGAAGATTACAAGGAAGACGAAGAGTACGAATTGCAGCTTCTGGACAAGTGGGTTCTAAGCAAGGTTCAAAGACTCACGCAAAAAGTGACGGAAGCTTTGGAAAAATGTCAATTCAACATAGCCCTTGAAGAAATTCGTAACTTCACGTGGCACGTGTTCTGCGACCAATACATTGAAGCCGTGAAGGATAGGCTCTACAAGCCAGAAGTTTATGGAGAAAAAAAGAGGAAAGCGGTCCAATTAACGCTTTATAATGTTCTTTACCGTGTAATTCAGCTGCTTGCTCCGATATCGCCTCACATTACCGAGGAAATCTACGATGCAATCTACAAGGAAGAAGTAGGTGAAAAAAGCTTGCAGTTGACTTCTTGGCCAAAACCAGACATGAAACGGATAGATGAGGACTCTGAGAAGAAGGGCGACTTGGTGATGGCTGTCATCACAGAAATTCGGCGTGAAAAAGCCGAGAAGAGAAAACCTTTAAACGCGCAGATTAAAAGGCTAAAACTTTACACTGGGAAAAGCGAGTTTGCCCGAATTCTCAGCGAGAACAGAGAAGATATTGTGGGAACATGCAAAATCGCTTATATGGAGATTTTGTCTGAAAAAGGCAAAGGCAGACAAGTTCCAGAAAGACCAGAAATAAGCTTCATCAGTGAATACTAAACCATCAAGACTTTAATCCAGCTCCGTGCCTTTTCAGGTTTTTCCACCTATTTTCTTAAAGCTAATTTTTCTTGAACAATTGCTGGAATTTCAATTAAAGAATGAACAACGTAATCCGCCGGCGGGTCATCTTTTTCTTGAAAGTCTCTTTTAACAAATATCGCAGTTCCATTGGCATTTTTTGCAGCTAACACATCGAAAAGTAAGTCGCCAACCATAAAGAAATCGTTCACTCCCAATGTTTTGACAACCAGTAATATTCCTTCTGGGCTTGGTTTCAACTGCTTCACTTTCTCTCTCGTAATGACAACATCAAAGTAGCCTTTTAAACCATGAAGTTTGAAGATGATGTTTACGGCTTTTTCTGAAGTGTTGGTTACAAGACCAATTTTCAATCCAAGCTTTTTCAGCTCCTGTAACGTGGGAATGGTGTCTGGAAAAAGTTTTGAGTTCTTTGCTGAGTCTACCTCGTATTCGCTCAGAAACTCCTCTAACTCTCGGTGAAATCTTTCATTTTCTGTTCTTGAAAAGTTTTTCTCGGCATACTCGTAGCTTTTGTTGCGCATCAGAGTTGCACGTTCTATTCCTTCAAGAAGGCATGATGGAATGCCAAGCGCTATTAGTTTTTCTCTTGTTTTACGTCTGAACTCTTTGACACGTTGAAAATCAGACCATGGAGTTTGGATTAATGTGTCCTCTAAATCGAATAACACTGCAATCATGCGTTTGTCTTCAACCATTTTCTGACTTCTTCCATTAACTTGTCAATTTCTTCTTCAGTATTATAGAAATGCGGCGATACTCTTAATCCACGGGCTCTAGCAGAGGCAATTATTCCCTTCTGCCTTAACGTTTCAGCCAGTTCCTTTGGCTTATCTATTTTGAAATTAACTATGCCAGCGCGGCATTGCGGTTCTTCTGGCGTTTGAAGTTTAAGCCCCAAATCTTTAGCAACTTCAATTAGGCGGTCTGTGAGCTTCAATATTCTCCTCTGAACATTTTCCACACCAAACTCTAATAGTAGTTTCAAGGCTTCCATCGTGCCAATGAAACTTATGAACCCTGGCGAGCCAACTTCAAAACGGCTTGCCGTGTCAGAAAGTCTCAAGCTCCAAATATCCCAGAAATCTACGGTTTCGAAGATTTCTTGCTTTACACTTGCCCATCCAACAAACGGAGGCTCAAATTTTTCGATAAGCTCCTCTTTGACGTAAAGATAGCCAGTTCCGGGAGGGCTTAAAAGCCACTTGTAACATGCGGTAGCCAAAAAGTCCACACCGTCCTTCTTTACATCTATTGGCATGGTGCCAACCGATTGTATTGCGTCAACAATTAGGTAGGCTCCGTGCTCGTGGGCTATGTCGCTCAAGGCTCGCAAGTCATGACGGAAACCATTAGCGTATTCAACATGGCTTACCGCAACAGCCACGGTTTTGTCGTCAACAGCCTTCTCCACATCTTCCAACAAGATTTTGCCGTCAACATTCTTCACGTAATCAACTTTCACGTCTAAACCCTTACGCAACCAAGGATAAACCACTGATGGATATTCTAGGTCTGTTGTGACAATTTTTGAGCCACGTGGATAGCTAAGCACGTTTGCAGCTATATTCAGTCCCATGGAAGTGTTTTCGACAAGTGCGATTTCTTCCGGTTTGGCACCGATTAGTTTCGCAAAGAAGGGTTTTCCGCCGTCGTTCCATTTAATCGAAGTGTCTCCGAAATTCGAGAATTCGTCAATGCATTTGCGAAGAGCATCAGCAACTGGTTTTGGAAGAGGAGACTGCGCAGCATGGTTCAAGAAGACTTTGCTTTGGGTTATTGGAAATTGTTCACGAATGTTACCGATGTCTTTCATTAGGGAAGCTCCTTATCGCATTAGATAGCAACCCAAATTAATAGCATTGACTATTACACTTTTTGGGTTATATGAATGAACGAAAACGAAATTGTCGTGGTTACAACACCCGAATTGCCTGGACATGAGGTTGTTAAAGTTTTAGGCGTTGTGCATGGGTTAACAGTGAGAACCAGAGGAGTTGGCGGAAAATTTGTCGCTGGTGTTGAGGGAATTTTCGGAGGAGAAGTAACCTCTTACACTTCTGAGTGTGAAAAGGCTAGAAAGGAATCACTGGAAAGACTTGTTAAAAATGCGAGGGAAATGGGCGCAAACGCCATTATAAGTGTGGATTTTGAAACAAGCGACATACTCCAAGGCACAGCCACAATCTTCGCAGCCTACGGAACAGCAGTAATAGCAAGACCGTTAGAAAAAAGTCCATGATTTCCTCTAGTAATGTCCAAGTCAACTTAAGACGTTAGGTATTATCTGAACAAAGCCAAAATTACTGCTCTGATGATTAATGAAACGCCAACAAGCGTTATTATTGCTGCCCAAAATGAAAACCACATCGCATGTGTTGTCGTTGCATTAAGGAAGTTATTTACAAGAAAGCCGGCAACCAGCCAAAACGCAATGTCCCCCGCGGTATCCGCTTTCTTGCTCAACGGCGAACGAGCAAAAAGGCGCAGTGCAAGCAAAACTGCGAGGAAGATGCCCCACGAAAAACAGAATAGAGCCGTAGCAGAGTAAACAGCCGAGTGGTTTGCTGGATTCGCGGGTGCTGGAAGAGAAATATCAAGGGAAACGTTGGGCACTCGAACAATGTTGAAGTCTTGGAAAAAGGCTATAACGTTATCGATTAATCCAGGCGTTCCGATAAAGAGCACACCCAAAAGGATAAAGAAGACACCCGCTGAAAAGATGCTGAGAAATTGTTCCTTTGTTTTCTGTGAAAAATCGGTGCTCATTTTTGTTTTTCTCCACACTATTTTCGTTTTGCATACATATAACAGTTCTCGAAGAAAATGCTTCATCATACCTTAAATACTCATTGTGACAATAAAAGAGTGAAAAGGATAAAAGGTGAAGCGGATGCCTGAATGCAAAAAATGCGGTTCCAAAGTTGAGGAAGACATGAGTTTTTGTCCCAAATGCGGAGCCCCATTAAAGGTTGAGGCAGTTTCTGCAGAGCAGCCTCCAACAGCTCAGCGTCCCAAAGGCGAAAAAGAAGAGAAACACGAGAAACACGAAAAGCATGAGAAGCGTGAAAAGACGGAGAAGCATGAGAAGAAGGAATATGCCTTTATAGGTCCGCTCGTCGGCGGTATAGTCTTGATTATTATAGGTTTAACTTCTTACCTTGAAGTAACTGGTGCTCTTGACATGCGAACTAGAGGAATGATGTGGGCGTTGTTCATAATAGTAGTTGGCGTACTCATAATATTCGGCGCGTTCTATTACGCGATGATGGCAAGAAAGAAGTATCCTAAACCCTAGATTACCCACCCGAAAAACAGCCTAAAAAGGTAATGTTCCAAACGCGTTAAAGCATTGTTGCGTCCGAACACGCGAAAATAATTTTTTCCAACCGCTTCTATCAAGTCTCCTATGTCATATCTCGGAAACATACACGAAGAGACTATAAGTTTACCCCACTCTCCACGTTTAAGCTCATGCAACATTTTCACTCCCCGATTTGTTTGAACTTCAAAGAAGTATTTGTCGTAGTTTGGAGAAATGTATGGCAAATCGTCAAGTTGTTGTCCAAAAACGCCTTCAGTGGCGCTGTAAATCTCGACAACTGGAACTTGTCCAAAACACTCTCTTAATTTTGGAGCATATTTGAATTGTATTTTTCGCACGCTTGTGCAGAAAAGGGCGTGGAGCTTCCACAATTCCATCGGTTTTTTCTTATGTCTTTTTTCAATGTATCTTGCAAAAGCTAAAATGATAGGTGTTACTCCCATAGCGGCAACCACATTCTCATTCAGCGCCTGTTGGTAAGCCAGTTCAAACCGCCTTTCCCAATCTTGCCTAGTGATTCCCGAACCCAACGCGTCAATTTCTTCTTGTCTGGGAACAAGACTGACTCTATCAAACATCGGGTTAAGCCTCGCGTAAGTGCCCGAGCTATAACCATAAGTAACTTCGTGACCATCCACAACCATCGTGTGAACGCTTGAGGGAAAGTTCAAGTTGAGAATTTTCCCCGTAAAAACCTCAAAATCTTCCTTTCTCAACGCATAATTTACGAGAGCTCTTGCTCCACAAGTGAAAATCTGCTCTATGTGAGTTTTTGTTGCTGGAAGCACTTTTGCGGCGCCTGTTGAGCCTCGGGTCATGACCCAGCATAAGACGGGTTCAGGAAGAACGGCGCGGAAATCGCCTTTCACAACTTCGTTGAAGTATGGGTTAAGCCCCTTATAGTTTATCACTGGAAAATTTTTCCTAAAATCTGCGGCGTCTTTGACTTTGGAGGCGTTGTAGTTTTGCCCATATCTTGTTTTGGCATACATACTAACCAAATCATTAAGAACCAGCTCTTGATACTTTTCTGGGTTCTTTAAAGATTCGTACCATGAACCAATTATTGGCTGAAGTATTCCAAGACTATCGTTTTCGTGAAACATTGCGATACGAAATAAGAATTGCGTAAAATCAATTAATATACGCATCGCTACTCGAAGCGCGATTCTATCTTCTGCGACGGAATAAAATAAAGTGTTATAGCCTCGAAGTTGAAATACTCCTTAACTGAAAATTAGAAGGTTGTTTTATGCTGGTTGCAGGCGTTGATGATGCAGGACGCGGTTCCGTAATTGGTCCCTTAGTAATTGCCGGAGTGCTAATGCGAGAAGAGGACATGCCAAGACTTGTACAATTAGGCGTTAAAGACTCAAAACTGCTGTCTCCGCACCGAAGAGAATTCCTCGCCGCAGAAATCAAATGTATCGCCAAAAACTATACAGTAATGAAGTTGACGCCGAGAGAAATTGACCATGTTGTCGAAACGGGCAGAAAACTTCACAAGCTGAATCGCTTAGAAGCGCAAACTATGGCGAAGGTGATAGAAACGCTGAAACCAGACATCGCTTATGTGGACGCTTCAGATGTTTTGGAAGAACGATTTAAAGAACACATTCTAGAGGAGTTACCATTCAAAATACCTATAATATCGGAACATAAAGCTGACAGAAAATATCCAATAGTCTCCGCAGCGTCAATAATAGCCAAAGTAGAACGCGACAAAGAAATCGCAGAACTTGCAAGCAAATACGGCGATTTAGGCTGCGGCTACCCAACTGACCAAAAGACACTCCAGTTTCTCCAACAATGCCTAAAAAAATTTGGTGAATACCCAGAGTTTGTAAGGAGGTCTTGGAAGCCTGCCAAAAAAGCCAAAAGCGAGAACGATTCACGTCAAAAGAAGCTAGTCTAAACCATGCAGATTATGTCTTCAAGTTTTCTAATTTTGGAAAGGTCGTCGCGGTAAATGCAAGGTATGTCCTTGTTCGTAGGCTTTTGCTTCTCTGTTATGAGAATCGGACGCGCTTTGATAACTCGGCTGACGCTTAAGATTTCTTCCACTCTGCGGTTAAGTGTCCGCTCGCGGTCGCTTGCAACTCCTCCGACAATTTTCATTTTTTCCTCTGGAATTGTAATTACAAAATCGAAAGGTGCTCTTTTCACCATTGTTACGCGGGAACGTGAAAATTTACTGCATATTCTGGCAAGAAGCTTATTTTTTGCGATAACATTTCCCGCTGTTCTCAGTAAGGAACATTTACGTTGATTTTTCGGTTTATCAAAGACGTTTATTGGTTTGGCAACTGGTGCTCCTAGGGCATAAATCAGGTTATATGCGGCTGCAACTGAAGCTTTAGCCATGCCACGCTCATAGCCATACAGAGTTCGCCGTGATATGCCAATCATCTCCGCCGCTTCGCCTGCAGACAAGCCCAACTCTTGTCTTCTACGCTTAATCGTTTCGCCATCAATTTCAACGTAATAGCCGCCTGGACCCGCTTGAATTAGCGGATAGATCTTGTGAAGTACGATATTTTCGAAGGTTTTAGGCGTAACTGCAAAAACTTCATACCTTCTATAAACCGTGTCATCTTCTAGGGGTTTCTCTCGTGTCCTTTCGCTTACTAGAAAATACGCAGCTGAAATACATTCAGACAAGAGTCTAAGCTCTTGCGAATCGTCAAAAGAAAAACCGTCAATGTCCATTTGAAACTTTATGAAAACAACATTTTCGCCCTTTCTAGCTGCGTAGTCAAAGCAACTGTGCCTAGATGAGCATTTCTCAGAAACACTGAAGCCCGCTTCCTTCAGCACAGCCTCTGGAGTTTTTTCCTCCTCCCTCTCCCTTTGAAACATCGGGCGTCACAAAAAGGTATCATCGCGCTGTCCGATATAAACTATACTTATCTTCTAGAAAATAGATTCAGTGAAACTGTGCCACTATCATTGCATGCGCTTTATCGTACGGTTCTAAATGTACAATTTCTTCGATGTCGAAACCGCGATTTTTCAGAACCTTGGTTTCTTGTTTGTAGATTTCTGAGGGTTCTTTTGTCACGTCTATGCTTTGGGCTTTAACGGCAAGCATTATCCAGCCATGTTTTTTAAGGAACAAATCTGCATTGTCTGCAAGGACCTTGGCTTGTTCCGGCTGGGCAATGTCGCAATAAATGTCATCAACCTTTCCACTGATAAACACGGCGTATTTCTCTGGAAACCGCGCATCCTCAAGAATGGGCAGCATGTTAAGTCTATGAGCGCAAACGTTGTTAACCAGTTCTCTTATGGCTCTGGAAGCGAATTCTACACAGTAAACTCTTCCTTTTTCGCCGACGATGTCTGAAACGTGGCTAGCCGTGGTTCCAGAAGCAGCGCCAAGATAGAGCACGGCGTGGTCTGGTTTTATTGGAACCGTTTTCAAATTTTTGTTTATGGCTGCTGCGAGCTTACTGCGGAAAGCGTCCCAGACACGGTATTCAGCACCCTCATAGCGTATTAGCCTCTCGCCATACACGTTTCTTCCAGGCGTAAGGTTCCGTGTTGCCAGCCTTTGAGTGCCATCTTCTAATGTTACTTGGTAAATTGCTGGAAATTGCGGATGAGGCTTAACGCTTACGTGCACGTTTATTCTTTCTCCACTTTTTCTCCTGATGGGGCTTCTTTTCTTGAACTTGCGGTGGTTCAATGAATTTTTCGCGAATTTCTTCAAGTCTCTTTTCCAAATCAGCCTTCAAATCGTCGCCTATGTATCTGCCTCCGAAGGCATCTGACCTCGCGGCTATGGCTAGTTTTCCCGCTAAAGCCCGTGCGATTTTGCCTCTTTGCCATTTCTTGGCTTCATGCAAGTAGGTGTGCTGAAAGATTATTCCGTGTTTTGGCGGTCTTGCTCCAGATTTTAATGAGCGGAATAGGGCTTTTTCTGCTCCTAAGACTTGGATTGTGCTTGCTGGGCGTCTTGCCAGGTTTGTTAATCCACCTGAAATGGCAATTAGGCGTGCGCCGAGTAATGCGCCGACTATGGCCTTCACGTTTGGAGCGACTTCTTCCATTGCTGTCTCCAAGTATTTTTCCATGTTCTCTCTTAGTTGGTATAGGCTAAGCACGTCTTTGCATAAGGTTTGAATTTGTTTTAGGTCTACTTCGGCGAGGTCTGCGCCCATAGAGGTTTCTGCTGTTTTAGCTATTTGTTCAGCTTTTGATTTTGGCACATCTTGTTTTTCAAGCGCTTCAACCGTGAAATTTTCTCGGTTACCAAGCTCCAAAATTAAGCGCGCGTAGGTTTCATGCTTGTCAACTAGGCGGTCAAGTTCTGGAAAGTGAATTCCGTACCATTCTCTTACACGGCTCATGAACAAGTTTATTGTTTTGTCTAAATCATCAAGCGTTTGGATAGCTTGAGCAATGATTAGGTCTCTTTTCTCCACTGCGCCTTTGACTCGGAGCTTAGCGATTTCCATTGTGATGTTATGCGTCCACACATTAAATTCTTCTATGTTCTTTACAAATCCTGTTTCAACCGCAAATTTTTCCATGTTAGAACGAACTAATTCGCCAGCGCGTGAAGGCTTAGCAACTTCTGTTGTGATTCCCAGTTTTTCCGCTTCTTTGGCGAGATTCGCATTTTCAAAAACAAACTTGTCATAGCCCTTTTTCTTTAACAACTCAATCAAACGGGCAACTTCGTCCACGATTTTTCCAGACTCAATTTTTGTAATGGTTTTAGCGGCGTTCTGAGGATTCTTTGGAAACAAAACTTTCTCAACAAGCGCGTTTTCTTCGCTAAAAGCAAGTGTTCCAAACGCGCACTCGATTATTGTTGCTTTCATTCATTTTGCCTCTCGATGCCAAATATTATTCCTAATGTTTGCTCCTAATAAATAGTTGCTACAAAAATCTTCTTAAGGTAAAGGTCTGGCGTTGTAAGCATATTCAAAATGTTTCATATACGCCTAGAATCGATAATGTACTTCTGAATCAATTTTTCCCTAAGCTGACTCTCATGCTCATCTCTTAAAGTCTTCGCGCATAAATGC
>JAIMAA010000025.1 GCA_023512225.1 Candidatus Bathyarchaeota archaeon | reverse complement strand
GCATTAATGGATAAAAATCGTCAAATAGGTTAAAAAAATAATATAATAAATGAGAAAAATTTAAAAAAGATGTTTTGTTCGATACTTTTAGCTTTCAGTAATCTTTTTTAGTTGAGCTTTATACATCTCGATTATTTCTTTTTCTGTTGTAGCATCTTCTGCTGATTTGTCTAGTCTGTAGTTTCCTGTGAATCGTGGGAATCGTATTGCTAGTCCGCTTCCTTTTCTGATTTTGTCCATGGCGCATGTGTGGATTGGGCTTAGGGTTATTTCTGCCCCCAAAACTTCGATCACTACTTTTGGTTCGAACCAGACATCAGCCTCAATGGTTGAGTTTACTCTTGGATGCTTATGCTGTATAACGTGCTTTTTCATCATTTCTGGAAGTTTCGCTAAATCCTCGTCCGTGAAGCCTGTTCCACATTTTGTTACTGTTTCGAACGTGTCGTTTTCTGGGTTATAAGCTGCTAAGAGTAATGCGCCATATGTTCCAGCGCGTTTTCCTCTTCCATGGAATGCGCCTACTACAACTAGGTCTACGGTGTCCGTCATTTCGCTTTTGTAGTCGCGCTTATATTTTATCCAAAGCCAACCTCTAGCCCCAGCCTGATAAACAGAGTCTTCAGCCATAGATTTGCATACTAGACCTTCGCAGCCATTTTCTATGGCTTCGAGAAAGAAGCTTTCAAGTTCTTTTGCATTGTTGGTTATTATGTGTTTGGCGGTTTTCACTCTTTCGCCTTCTAGTATGGTTTTTTCGAGCATTTTTCGCCTAACTGGGTAGGGTTCTAGGGTTAAGTCTTTGCCTTCAACGTAAAGTGCGTCAAACATGAATAGCGAAACTGGGTAGGCTTCCATGGCTTTTTCAATTTCGTATTTGCGTCTGCGGTGCATCAGTTCTTGAAAAGGACGCATTTCGCCGGTTTCGAGGTCCATGGCTACGCATTCGGCTTCTAGAATGGCGTCTTTTGCTTTCACGTGTTTTTTGATTAGTTCGACGGCGTCTGGGTATTGGTTGGAGATGTTTTCTAAGCGTCTGGAATAGAGAATAACCTCGTCGCCCTTCTTGTGGGCTTGGATTCTTTCACCGTCATATTTGTATTCGGCTATGCATTTTCCGCCCAGCTTATCCAATATTTCTTCTGGCGAAGAAAGTCTTTCCGCTAGCATGGGTCGGATAGGCTCGAAGACTATGACTTGAAACTTTTTGATTCCTTCTAATCCTTTTTCTGCTACGACTCGAGCGACTCTTCCAAGGTCTGAAGAAATATTGTAAGCGCGTTCAATGTGTTCGCGGGTTTCTTTTCCGCCTCCGTACGCTATTGCCAACGCATCAAGAACTGTCATGTCGGCTATGCCCAGTCGTAAGTTCCCAGTCACTGTGCGCATTATATATTTGGCTTCTTTGGGAGTTGCGTCGGCTAGAAGTCCGGCTAAAAGAGACATTTTGGCATCCACGGCGCCTGAGCCTGAAGCCTTAGCCATCTTGTCAAGGGTTTCGTAAACTCTTTGAACCGTTAATGGCTGCTGGAAAAAAGTTACTTGTTTCTTTTTTGCAATGAGTTTCTGAGCGGTTTCGCCTATGTCCCCGCTCGTTTTCAAGTCTTCCTCGATTTCGCTTTCGCTTCTTCCGGAAGCCCGCGCAAGAGCTTTTATTGCGAGTTTTTCAGCTACGCCTATTTCGAGCCCGACGAAATCTGGGTATATTTTGCCTTGGGTTAGGTAGACGACTTTATCTATGATTTCTTTTGGTGTGTTTTTGAGAAGGTCGACTAGCAGGTCTGTCATTTCTAATCGTTTGGTTGTAGCCTCAATTTTTTCGTAAGCGTCAGCAATTATAGCGTACTGCAATAATTAGCCTCACAAAGTAGAATGTGCACGCAAAGATATTAAAATTTCATTTTTGGTTTAGAAGGTTTCGTGGTGGGTGATTTGGTTTATTGGTCTTCTGCTTCGTGGAGAAGGAGTTTCAGCCGGATAGCCTACGGGAATTATGGCTACTGGTCTTATTCCCTGCGGAGTCTTCAAGATTTCTCTTGCCTTTTCTTCTTTGAAAGCGCCAACCCAGCATGTGCCCAGTCCAAGAGAATAAGCGGCTAAGTGAATGTTCTGGATTGCAGCAGCAGTATCCTGTATGCAGTATAGGGTTTTGCCGCGCACGCCGTAACCTTGCGAAGAACGATTCTCATTTGCACATACAACAATCACAACAGGCGCTTCCTCAATAAACGACTGGTTAAGCGCAGCTTCAGCAAGCATCCTTTTGATTTCTGGTTTACGAACAATCACAAACTCCCAAGGTTGAATGTTTCCAGCGGAGGGCGCCCAACGAGCCGCATCAATCAGCCTTTCGACAAGCTCGTCGGGCACTTCTCGGCTTTCAAAAGCTCGTATGCTCCTTCTTCCCTTAATAGCTTCAAACACGTCCACAATCTCACACCCAACATTATTAACAATGAAAGGTTACAACACAAAAGCCTTAAGTTTTATCGCGACTTCACTTTCAGTTTGGATGATGAAGCAGAGAGTCAACAGAGCCAAAGCAGTGATGTGACTCGACGGGCGAACTGACACCTTCTTCTAAGGAAAATTTATCAGCTAAAACTGCGAATGAGAAAAGATACACGGTTTAGAATTGTTGGAGCGGAAGCATAGGCGGAGAAAGCTTGCATAAACGCAAAATTACGGAAGCATTGGATAGAATCTCATCAAAGAAAACTGTCAAGTACAGCGTATACCTAACTGCTGTAATAGTGTTCTTCGCATTAATACTGTTGCCTCCGCTCTTGGGAGTAATAATAAAATGGAACGCGATGCAAGCCGTTCTAGGCCAGCCAGACCTCATGTCACGTGCGCTTAACGCCGTCCAAAACTCCTTTCTAGTAGCCTTACTGGTTTCAGCTTTAGATGTGGTTACGGGAATCCCGATGGCGTGGCTCATTACGCGTGGAAAATCAAGATGGCTGAACGTTCTTGACACGATTGCAGACATTCCATTTGTAGTGCCAACCGCAGCATTAGGCTACTCGCTGCTCCTATTCTGGAGCGGCCCAAACGGAATATCCTATCTTTTCGGAAACTTACTCCTTTCACCCGGATGGCTTCTCGTAATTCTGCTACACTTCACATTTTCCTACCCAGTAGTCGTGAGAGTAGTTGTTGGAGCATTGCTTGATTACAAAATTGAATATGAGCAAGCGTCTCGGACACTTGGCGCACCGCCACTGACAGCATCAAGAACCGTCACATTCGCAATCATCAAACCCTCATTAATAGCAGCTTTCATACTAGCATTTTCAAGGTCACTCTCAGAAACCGGCGCAACCTTCATGGTCGCCGGAGCCTTTGAAAATGGTCCAGTTTTCATACAAAACGTTACAAATGATTTTAAAACTGGCACAGTTGACAAATACGTTTACGAAGGCTCTCTAGCCTTTGCTAGCTTCATACTCATCGCTGTTGCGGTCGTCATTTTTGCTTTAATCCGCATCTTCGGACCAAGACTGAAAGTCCCAGTTAAAAAGATATGGCCGTCATGGGAAAGAAAGTTGAGCTATTCAAAAGCAGCAACCTCCAGAAATACCATTACGCTTTTGATATTTCTGGCAATAGTGCTTATTCCATCTCTTTTCGTGGCTTTACCAGCAATCCAAGCCATCTTCACAGACACCCTGCCGAGGTCGCTTTCGGGAGGAGGCATTTGGGGAGAATATTGGCAGAGCATTCTTCTATCATATTTTCTGGGTGCAATAGTCACAGTTTTAAATGTTGTAATAGGATTACCAATGGCGATACTTATTGCAAGAAGAAACTTTGGAAACTTGCTGTCGGGAATATTAGATGTGCTCGTGAATGTTCCGCTAATTATTCCATCCATAGCTATAGGCGTCTCACTTAAATTCTTCTGGAAAGAAAACCTTTCTTTCATGCCCGAAATGCTGCTGCTAATTTTTGCTCACTTAGCAATCACATATCCATATTTCGTGAGGTCAATGTCCGCGGCAACCGAAAGAATAAGCGCAGACTTGGAAGAGGCTTCAAGAACACTAGGAGCTAAACCACTAGGAGTCTTCAGAACAATAATCTTGCCATTAACAAAATACTCCATACTTTCCGGCGCAATAATGGTTTTCACAAGAAGCGTAAGCGAAACAGGCGCAACCCTAGCCGTAGTAACAACGTTAAAAACGGCACCAGTGGTCCTTGTAGACTGGGTTCCCCGACTGGGCATACAAAAAATGCCAGCCACCCCATTAGACATTGGCTTAGGCTGCGGATACCTAATTCTATTCTCATTCATCATCTTACTTGCGTTAAGACTTATTGTAAGAGGAAAAGGAAGATACTAGCATGATTAATATACCGCCTAAAATTTATGCAATGACTACCAAATCACATTTAATGTGTGGAGGACGCTAACAAATGCCAGACGTCCGTATCGTCAATGTCTCAAAAAAATTCGGAAAAATCCTTGCAGTGAACAATGTAAGCCTCCACATTCGCGATAAAGAATACTTCTCATTGCTCGGTCCGAGTGGATGCGGAAAAACAACGCTGCTTAGGCTTATTGCTGGACTAATCCAGCCAGACGAAGGCGAAATCTACATTGGAGATAGACTTGTGAATGACGTCCCGCCAGAAGACAGAGACATAGGATTCGTCTTCCAAACTTTCGCGCTTTTCCCACACATGAACGCTTGGAACAACGTAACTTACGGACCCAAAGTGAAAGGCTTCGACATGAAAAAAGCAGAAACAATAGGCCACGAAGTGCTTGAAATGGTAAGACTTCACGAGCGCTTAGACGCTTTTCCGAATGAGCTAAGCGGAGGAATGATGCAGAGAGTCGCCGTGGCGAGGGCATTAGCTGCGGGTGCAAAGCTGTTGCTTTTAGACGAGCCACTGGGGCAGTTAGACGCGAAAGTGAGAAACGAGCTAAGATATGAAATAAGAAAAATGTCCAAGGATTTGGGTTTAACAGCCATACACGTAACCCACGACCAATCAGAAGCCATGGCAATCTCGGACAGAATCGCAGTTATGAAAAAAGGAAAAGTCTTACAGGTAGGAACCCCAAACGAGCTTTACATGAACCCCCAAAGCATTTTCGTGGCACATTTCATTGGAGAATCAAACTTTCTAGAAGGCTACATTTTCAGCGTGAACGGTAAAAGAGCGACAATAGAACTTCGAGGCGGAATAAAAGTTCAAGCAGTCGACAAAAACATAAAAATTGGCGAAAGAGTAATTCTTGCAGTAAGACCAGAAACCATTATCATCGAAAAAGGAAACAACAAAAACGCCATTTCAGGCACGATAGAAAGAGTAACCTTCGAGGGAACAACCGTGCGCTACGAAATTAGACTTGAAAACCAAGATTTAATAGTCATCGTTAAGCCTTCCCTAACTGAAGAATGGTTTAACGTAGACGAAAAAGTAAGTGTGCATTTTCCACCCGAAAAAACGCACGTATTCTTATATCCAGAAGCAGGATTAAGAGGAGAAATCGCAGTTGAGTGAACTCATAAAATGGTTTGAAAAAAGAAGAGAAACCAAAGCATTAGCAACCATACAACGCCACTTGGCTTTAACAACCGGAATAGTTGAAGACTTGGAAAAAGCAATAATTGCAGCAGTAAAAGGCAGCAAAAATGAAATGAAAGAATACGTGGAACGAGTAACAGGCAGCGAAAGAGAAGCGGACTCCTTACGAAGAAAAGTCATGGACGAAATTTCAAAAGGAGAGCTTTCCCCCGTGGACAGAGCAGACCTAATGGACCTTGTGAAAAAAGTGGACATGGTTGCAGACTGGAGCAGAGAATCTACACGCGTGCTAAATGCCATACCAATGGAAAAAGTGCCAAACTCAATCAAGGACGCGTTCATGGAAATGATAAAAAGCGTCAAAGAATGCGCAGTTTCCCTTCAAAAGTGCGTAAACAAAATGATGACGAAGCCAGATGAGGCTCTCCAAGCAGCTGATGCAGTGGAACGGGAAGAGGAAAAAGTTGATGACATACACGAAAAAGCCAGAACGCTCTTAGGAAAAGAAGATTTACCCAACGCTGGAATCGCAGTCTTAATAGGACAGCTCTTCGAAGCTACAGAATTAATAGCAGACGCATGCGAGGACGCATGTGACCAAGTAAGAGTTATTATGGTTCGAAAGTGAGGTGAGTGTACATGGCAGAAATAAAAATTGACATATCAGAACTCAAAAGAGAAGGCTCCGACATAATCAAAGAACTAGCCGAATATTTGAAGGAGAAAACAACAGCAGAAGTAGCCACAGGGGCTGACTCAATAACAGTGAAAGGCGAAAAACAAAGCGTTTCCAAAAAGTATCTTCGAGTATTCCTAAAGAAGTTTCTGCATAAAAAAGAACTTAAAGACTATTATAGAGTGATAGGCGGCGAAGAAAACTCCTTGATTGTTAAAGAAAAGAAAATCTCTGAAGAAGAATAATTCCACTATTTCTTTTTGAGTGCTTCACGCTTCTTTTTTGCAAGGTCTTCTTGAGCCTTCAAAAGGTAATGCCTTGCCACGTAGGCGCTTTTGTAGGAGCCTAGTAGTTTTTTGTCTGTCATGTGTTTTTCGGCGTCTTTAAGAAGCCTTTGGGCTTCAGTCAAAAGCGTGCCGGTTTCCATTTTCTTTAAATCAGGGTTTGGCTTCCACTTTGCCGTTTCGTCCTCGTTTTGAAACATTAGCGAAAAAAGAAATAGCACGTATTCCAGTTCAGCTGCAGCATGCCAGAGGTTATCAGCAAACAAGTTTTCCTCTTTCTTTTTCCATGCTGAAACTGAATTTCCCAAATATGTCATTGCGGCTTTTAGAGCCTTCGATATTTTATCGTTAGCAGCCATTGTCTCAACTCGTTTTAGCCAATTAATACTTCTTGTCCTTTTTTATTTGTTTCGTCAAGCTTGAATGTTTTCAACCTTTCTCCTTAACTATAAAAACGATTCCCAACAAAACTAGAACCGCGCCCAAAACAAACTGGTATGCCGGTATTTCCTGGAATAGTGCTACGCCTAAAATGGTTGCGCCGACTGGTTCAAGCAGAGCTAAAGTGGCAGTTTCGAAAGATTTCAGGTTTGATAAAGAAGAAAAGTACAGCGTGTGGGCAATTGCTGTTGGCAGTATGCCTAAACCTACTAAGGGAAGAATAACCTCTATTTCAAATGGCATGGTGAACGTTGCATTAGTTATGAAAATACTCAAAACTCCGATTGCGATTGCGGCAAACGCGTAGATGGGCAGCATTAAAGTGAATACCGACGTTTGACTTCTTATTTTTCTTCCATAATTAAGGTATAAAGCGATGAGCAAAGCGGCTAAAACAGCTTCTAAATCACCCTTTAGACCTGGAGAAACTCCTTCAAACTGATTTTCTGAAGTTACTGTTTCAGCATAACCAATGACACACAAGCCTACAAGAGACAAAGTCAAACCAACCATTGCCAAAACTGAAGGCTTAAGCTTAAACGCAAAAGTGGAAATAAAAACTGAAAAAATCGGCGTTGTGTTAACGAGAACCGTTGCGTTTAAAATAGTCGTGTCTTTTAACGCGAAAACGAAGAATATGAAGTGCAAAGCGAGAAAGAGACTGAGGATGAAAAGCTGCGTTATGTTCTTTCTTATGAGATTAAGGTTGAATGATTTTTTAAGAAGAATTGTTATCACGAATAGAGCTATGCAGGCGATTATCAAACGCCAGAACACTATAAAAAAAGCGTTTAGGTTTGGTAGAAATTTTATGAAGATTGCCGCCGTTCCAAAGAGAACTCCAGCAGTTGCGCCTTCTATTACCGCAAGCTTTCTTGTTCTTCCGCCCATTCCAACGCCCTTTTTTACCAAAGCATGTATACAATCACAAGTTTATAATTACCTATGTGACCAACTAACTGAGCACTTCTAACCATAACAAATAACTATTCTAACCAACCAAAAAGTAGAATGATTAGAGGTGCCAAAATCTTGAAAGCGAAAAAAGAACAAGTAGAAGAACCTGAATTGGAGAAAATTCTTGACAAAGCCGCTAAACTTGGAGCTTCCTATGCTGATGCACGCTATCAAAACTACGAGTATGAGTTAATAACTGTTGAAAACAAAACTTTGAAAACCTATTCTTCAAGGAGACTAAGCGGTGTAGGCATAAGAGCCGCAATAAAAGGAGCCGTGGGCTACGCGTCAACAAGCGACTTAAGTCCAAAAAATCTTGAAAAAACCTTAGAAAACGCTGTCAAAGCCGCCAAATCCGTAGGAGGCGAGAGAAAACCATTCGGAAAGTCCAAGGTTGAAGAGGCAAATGTGAAGCTTCCAATAAAGGTTAATCCTTTTGATGTTTCGCCTGAAGAGAAGGTTTCCTTAGTGTTAGACGCGAACAAGTCTGCATGGATAAGTGATGAAGTAAAGAGCGGCATGACATTGCTTGGCTGCTCTAGAGATGTTAGGCTGTTTATGTCTTCTGAAGGCGCCAGAATAAACGTTGAAACCGCACTTGTGGGCCTATTTCACGAAACAGTTGCTAAAGTTAACGGAGTCATGGAGAGAGTGCCCTACAGCGAATCCATGTGTGCAGGTTTCGAGTTCATAAAAAACAAGAACTGGAACTCTTTTACGGCAGACATTTCTAAACTTGCAATAGAAGCTGCAAGTTCGAAAACCCCGCCTCCTGGCACGTATCCAGTGGTTGTTGACCCGAGAGTTTTTGGAATACTACTGCATGAGGCGTTTGGACATGCGTCTGAAGGAGATTTAGTTTCTACTGGCGAGTCTGTGCTTCAGAATAAAATTGGCGCTAAGTTGGCAAGCGACTCCGTAACAATAATCGACGAAGGCACGGTTGAAGGAGGATACTTTTACCCTTTCGACGATGAAGGAACAAAAAAGAAGAAAACAGTAATCGTTGAGAACGGAGTTCTGAAAAATTATATTCTGGACAGGGAATCTGCTTCGCAACTTGGCTTGGAATCAACGGGCAACGGAAGAGCACAAGACTTTGAAAACTTGCCTATAGTCAGACAAACAAACTATTACATGCAACCGAAAGACTACAACTTTGAAGAGTTAATAGAAGATGTTGACTTTGGAGTTTATGTTGGAGGAAGAGGAACCACTGGAGGCGAAGTTGAGGTTGGCATGGGAACCTTCACTTTCGGTGTTGGTCCTTCCAAAATCATAAAAAACGGAGAATTAGCTGAAACTGTTAGAGGCGTAGTAATCAGCGGTTTAATTCTTGAAACATTGAAAACCATAGACGCTGTCGGAAACGACTTACTCATCCAAACAAGCGCCTTTGGCGGTTGCGGAAAAAATGGACAGAGAGCTTCTGTGGGCACTGGAGGTCCCCATGTTAGGGTTCGTAAGATGACTGTTGGAGGAAGGTGAAATTATGGAAGTAGCTGAAGTAGCTGTTAAAAAAGCGTTGGGCTTAGGCGCAACTGAAGTGGAAGTTTATACGCAGAAAACAAAAAATGTCCGTGTGGAATTTGATGAAAGAATCCAGAGTTTGAAGACAACTGAATCTTTGGGAATAGGCTTGCGAGTTGCCTTAGGCAGAAAAATCGCGACATGCGCAACCTCAATTTTGGACGAAAAAGAAATCAGCGAAATAGCAACAAGAACGGTTAAAATTGCCAAGGTGGCACCCGAAGACCCTCACTGGAAGCACATGAACAAAAAATTTGGAAAATCATCCGCACAAGAATATTACGACAAAGCCTTGGAAGATTTGGAACACAAAGAAATCATTGAAAAGCTGATTCCCGCAATTGATTTGATGAAAAATTACGATAAGAGAGTCAAGCCCACACGTGGAATTTTGAATGTTTCAACATCAAATGTTTCCATCCTTAACAATTACAACGAAAGCTCAGAAAGGAGAGAATCCAACATAGAAGTTTGGATGAGAACAAAAGCGAAAGAAGCTAACATGGAGAGCACCGGAAATGAGCATCAAGAGGCAAGATTCTGGAAGGAGACAAAATTTGAAGAGTTAGCCGAAAAAGCTGCGGAAAAAGCTGTAAAATTCCTAAAAGCCAAGCCTGTTTCAAGCGGTCAAATGGCTGTGGTAATCAGAAACCAGATTTTCGCAAATATTTTCGGGTGGATTTTGAACGGTCCGATAACTGCGGAGTGGGTTCAGAAGGGTAGGTCGCCACTTGCAAATAAAGTTGGAACTCAAATAGCCACAGAAGACCTCAGCATAGCTGATGATGGATTAATGCCTAAAGGTTGGCGAACAAAACCGTTCGATGATGAAGGACACCCGACGCAGAGAACACCAATTATAGAAAAGGGCGTTCTTAAAAGTTACATTTACGATAACTACACAGCCATAAAAGACGATGTGGAATCGACTGGAAACGCCTTCAGAGCCTTTTATTGGGCAAGTCCGCAGCCGGCGCCCACCAACTTAATCTTGAAAGCGGGAAAGGCAAGTCCAGAAGAGATTATCCAAGATACGAAGAAAGGAGTCTTTGTGGAAGAAACCATTGGCGAGTGGCTCTCAAACCCTGTGAGTGGCAATCTAAACGCTACCATAAGCCACGGATACCTAATTGAAAATGGTGAGCTGACGCAACCAATTAAAGGAGCGGTTATTTCCGGAAACTTCTATGAACTTCTCAAGGATGGAATAGAGGTAATAGGCAACGACTTGAGAAACAGTGCACACTGTTATTCGCCCACAGTGAAACTCACCAAATTAACATTAGCTGGTCAAGAGTAAGAGACTTAGAAAAAGAAAATACTATAATATGCCCATCAACCATCTTTTTTAGTTATTTCTCGACTGATACTTTGCTTTCCCCTGCTTCTTTCTCAAGCCTTATTACATGTTCAGCTTTTTCTGCGAAGGCTTCACTGTGCGTTACGGCGATTATTTGTTCTATGGCTTTGAAGCGTGAGATGGCTTCGGCTAGGCGGTCTATTGAGCCGTCTTCTCTTCCGAGGCTTTCGGTTGGCTCATCCAGCAATAACATGCTTAATCCATGTCCAGTCCTTGACTGCATAATTAACTGTCCAAGCCCAAGGCGGTAGGCAAAAGCAAGCAGAGTTCTTTCTCCGCCGGACAGATGTGAAACTTCTCTTTCAACGCCACTTTCGCTTTTAACATACGGCGTGTAAGTCTCGTCGATTAACACGTTTATTAAAGGTCCCTCTCCACCGACCAAGGTGTCAAGAACTTGCTGAACAAAGTTTCTCAAGACTTTCACGAATTCGCTTCGCAGTTTGGGCTGAATGCTTCTGTAAGCCTCACGTATGCCGCGGATAATCTCAGCAGCTTTGGCTATTTTTTCCATGCGCTCAATTTTATGTTGAGCTTGGTCAATTCTTTCCTTGATCTCATCAAGACGTTTAACGAGGTCTTTTTTGCGATTTTCTTTGGTTCGCAGTTCAGAATCCAGAGAATAGTATTGCCGGAAGGCTTGTTCTCTTCGGGTTCTCGCAGTTTCCAGTTCGGACATGTCAAACACGCTTATTTCTGTTCTTACAGTTTCCAGTTGCAGACGGAATTCTTGCGTTAACCTTTGTTTTTCCTCAAATTCTTTGTAAAATTCAGCTAATGCATCCTCTTCTTTGCTAATGTTTGTTCTAATATTATCTACTTGCAGGGTTAACGTTTGAAAATTGGAAAATGCGTTGTTGGCTATGGCTTTTATTTGTTGCAGCTGTTCAATTTCGCTTTGAAGTTGACTTACCACCCTTTGCCTTTCAGTGTTTTCAGTTTGAATTCTCTGCATCAAATCGTTCTTGTATTCTTCGTTCAATGTTTGCAAGCAAAGTGGACAACGGCTTTCAGCGGAAAGTGAAGAAAATCTTTTCTGGTCTTCACGTATTCCTTTAAGTGTTGCTTCTTGTTCACTTTTTAGGCTGGTGATTTGTTCATCAAAACTTGCCAACTTCTGTCTCAAGGATTCGATTGGCTGGTCTGGCTCAATGCCTGCTTCTTTGAGTTTAGCCTTGTTAGATTCGATTTGCGTTTCCATGATGACTAGGCGTTGTTTAAAACCGTCTAAGGCGACTTTTTTCTCGTCAATCCTTCTCGTTAACGCTGACAAATTATCTTCAATGTTTAACAAGTTCGCTTGTATCTGCGCCTCTTTCCGTTTGAGTTCTTCGATGCGAGTTCTTACTTCCTCCAGTCTTTTGAGCGTAAGTTCAGCTTCTTCTAAGGCTTTTTTGGCTGAACTCAGTTTTCTCGCAGTTTCTTCCAGTTCGATTTCGACTAGTGAGAATTCTTCCGCTGTTCGGTTGTATTCTTGGCTTATTTTGTCCATTCCCACAATGTCTGGGTCTTTTTCGTAGGCTTTTCTTTCGCCTTCATATTCTTTCTCATAGCCTAAAAGATAACTCCATGCTTCTTCATAATCTGACAAACCGAATAATTCATCTAAACGCTTTTGTCTATCTCGCGATGTAGCGTCCAAAAGCTCCTTCAAATGTTCTTGCCTAACCCAAACTATTTCACGGAAAAGCTCCTTGTCCAAACCCGTTATCGCCTTAAGCTGCTCGGCTACAGCGTCGCTTTTCACGCTTGCAATCAGGTTTTCGCCTTCGAAAAGTTTCAGTTCGTCAAAGTCTTGGCTTATGCCCTTCCCGCGCCTTTTTAGTCCGCGAGAGATTTTGTAGCTCTTACCATTTTGGACGAATTGAACAGTGACTTTTCCGTGGCTTTCTCCTTCACGCAACAAATAATCGTAACTTCTTCCAATAGGGTCTCCAAACAAAGCAAAATCTATGGAGTATAAGATGCTGGATTTTCCACATCCTAAACCGCCAACTAAACAGTTGAAGCCTCTTGCAAAGGGCACGGTTGATTTGACGTGAGAGCGAATATTTTCTAATTGCACAATTTCAATTTTCATTTCAGAAGCTCCTCGATTGTTTGTTTCACCTTTTCTTCCTGTTTCTTGGTTAACGGTTCAATTAGGCGAATAGCCACTCGAGCTATTTTTTCGGCTTCATCACGACTGTAACGTTCAGAAAAAATCTGCAAGAAGTATTCGAAAGCCTTCGTCTTCAAATCTTTAAATTCGCTTTCGAATATTGAACGAACAATCTCTTCTGAAACTTCACTTTCACGCAACAAAACAACCGGATGAACAAGCAAAGCCTTCTCAACAGCGCTTCTGATTCTGGCGATGTCAACTTCTGCACGGCTTGCTTCAACCGGCAAGGTTCCCTTCAAAACTGGAACAATTATGACACCATCCTCATCCGCGCCTTTCACGAGTTGTGTAGCAAGTTCTGTGATTTTCGCTGGGTTCATTCCGGTAAAGTCTTGCTCCAACACGACAAATCTGCGCTGGGGCTCAAGCTCTATAAACTCAGGTGAAGCCATACCCTTCTCATTCACTTTGACATGGTAGAAGCCCTTTCGTATTTTGGCTTCGGCATAATCAACGGTTTCGACGCATCCGCTGTAGACTAACAGTCCATCTTTGAACTTGTCCTTGTAAGGTTCATGCACGTGCCCAGCCGCGTAATAGTTGAAGCCTTCAGAGATAAGCTCTGGCGGAGCCTCAGCCTCAATGTAAGGCGGCTTGACGCTTGGAAGGTCTAAAGCCATGTGAAAAACGAAAATGTTGAATAATGAGGGGTCTGGCGATGGTTTGTTTTGCTCCATGAAAGCTGGAAGGCTTTCTTCAGTTTTGCGTCGAGTCCTAAAGTTTGGCACGCCGTAAACGTAGCAACAGTCTGGTTTGCGCCAACAAGCGCCTTCATGCCTTGGTAAATGATAGATGAGCCCCGCGCTGTCCAACGGATTCAAAATACTTCCAGTGATTATGTTAGGCGCTGAGTCATGCGAGCCGTCAACCGTCAAAACTGGAATTTCAGCCTCACGCAAACGACTGAAGTTTCTAATGGCGTTTTCCAACGTAACATTTGATGGACGTGCTTGATGGAACAGGTCTCCAGCAATAATCATGAAATCGGGCTTTAACTCGATGACTCTGTCAACTAACTCCTGAAAAGCCTTGTCAAAATCCTCTCGTCTCGCTTCTAAGCCGTACTGCGCATAACCCAAATGTAAATCTGCAGCATGAACAAAACTGAAAGCTCTCAAACTTCTCTTTTCTCCCTCTTAGCGCTGCTAACAGCTAAACTTAGTTAATTTGTCCATTATTAAATATTTAACAACTAACAACAAAAACAACCTCAAACTCTAACTACCGTTTCAACCTATTTATAAGGGGGGCTATACTTTTTCACAGCCCAACAATCCACCAACAAATCTCCAAATTCACTGTATACAAGCAACAAAAATAAAGAGAAACACATAAACGCACAATAAGCAACATTCTCCCTAACCACGCAAGGCGCGCAAACACACATGAAATGCCAAAAATGTCAACAAGAAACATTCCTTCCCTTCAAATGCCCATACTGCGGAAACTACTACTGCGCTGAACACCGCCTACCAGAAAACCACCAATGCCAACAAATAGAACTAGCGCGCACACCAAAACAAGAAGCCCCACAACCAATAATTTTCCAAAAACAAAAACCACACGAAGAATACACAGTCACCTACATACCAACCCAACTACCAAAAACAAAAATACACTTCAGCAAAAAAGAAACCAAACACTTAACAATAGCTGCACTACTTGTCATCGGCATCGCACTATCAACAAGCATGCCCCCATACCAAACAATAAACGAAACCACAAGCTTAGCAATATTCACACTAATCCTAACCGCATCATTCTTCACACACGAAATAGCCCACAAAATAACCGCACAAAAAAACAATCTATGGGCAGAATTCAGACTAACATTCACAGGCGCAATCCTAACACTAATCAGCATAATCTCACCACTATTCAAAATAATATCTCCAGGCGCAGTTGTCATAGCCGGAATCACCAGCACAAAAAGCATCGGAAAAATTTCTATCGCAGGACCACTAACAAACATAACATTATCAACCGCACTTTTAACAACCGCCTTCCTCACGCCACAATACCATCTCGTACTGCTACTCTGCGCAGCCTTCAACGCATGGATAGCACTCTTCAACCTCATACCCTTCGGCATACTTGACGGCTTCAAAATCTTCCTATGGAACAAAAAAATCTGGACCTTAACCTTCGCAGCAAGCTTAGCACTAACAATAGTCTCGTTCAAATATGTCTTCGAAATCCTATAGCCAAACTCCCACCACACCAATCAAACGAACAGAAAATTTTAGATACCTTTCACACCAACTCTAAACGGATTAAAAATGGTCAACAGAGACAGACACGAAATCGTCATGGACATCCTAACAAAAGCAAGAACAGGCAAGAAAAAAACCGAATTAATGCGAGACGCAGGATTATCATACCTCCAAACCAAACAGTACCTAAACACACTCTTAGAAAATGGACTACTAGAAATAGACAAAAACAACAACCTAAAAACAACAAAAAAAGGCCTAGAATTCCTAGAAAAATGCGGAAAATGCCTCCTCACAAACTGGCACAAACAAAAAGAAAACAAACCACAACTCAAATAATTAAAGAAGCTCGATTGTCACATGCACTTCTTCAGGAACACGAATCCGCATAATACGCCTCATAACACGTTCCTCAGCATCAACATCAATCAAACGCTTATGAATACGCATCTCCCACCTATCCCACGTTGCCGTTCCTTCACCACACGGCGACTTCAAAACAGGAACCCGCAACCGCTTCGTAGGCAAAGGAAGAGGACCAGTCATCTTAACACCAGTCTTCAAGGCGATGGCCTTCAGTTCCTCACATACCTCTTCCAACTTCGTGTAATCCGTACTTGTTAACCGTATACGTGCTTTTCTAACCATCACCCATCATTCCTAACGCTTAATACTCCACAGAGCATTAAGTATTTACCTTTAGACAAATAACCGTGAATAAAAACTTATCGAAACAAATAACAACAATAAACACTTAAACGATAATGATAAAGAAATGAAAGTTAAAGGGATAATCTTAGACTTAGACGGCACAATAGTAGATTCAAAAGAGGCATACTTGGAAGCCGCAGAAATTGCTTTTGCAAAAATGGGACAGAAAAGATTCAACAAAGCAGCAGCGACGGAAATTCCGAGAAGACTTGAACAAAGCCTTTCAATACACGATTTGATAGAAGGAATGGATACGAGAAAATTTTTGGAGGCATACATTAACGCGTATTATCAAGCAACAGCCACAAAAACTAAACCAATACCCAATATTTCAGATACGCTGGCAAAACTTTCGGAAAAAGCAAAATTGGCATTAGTCACCATGCGCTATGTGCCCAAAAGAGAAATCATTAACGAATTAGAAAGCTTCGGTTTAGCAAAATATTTCAGATACGTGATGACTGCTCTGGACACACATCAGCCAAAACCTTCCCCGGAAGCACTAAAAAAATGTGCAAGACAATTGAGTGCAAAAGCGTGCGATTGCGTAGTCGTTGGAGATTCAGTAGCAGACATAAAGGCTGGAAAAGCTGCAGGAACCAAAACAGTTGCAGTTTTGTCAGGTATTTTCTCTCGAAACGAGTTAGAAAGCGAAAAGCCAGACTTAATTCTCGAAAACGTCAATCAGCTTCCAGATTTTATCGAATAGCATGCAAAATAGGCTTTTAGAATATTTCTATAACGGAAATATAGCTGAAAATTACCGAAAACAGTTATAGAAGTAACCATAAATAAAGCTTAATTAAAAGAGCAAGCTCTAGTTTAGAGTGGAGAAGGCTTCGAGTGGATACAACATGAACTTCATAGAAACGTTGTTGTCAGAAAAACTCAAAGATAGAAATCCAATGCTAGATGTTTACGGTTCAGACCGAAAAGTACTGCAAATAGCATGCCAAGATTTTACAAATTACCTTAAAATTCACTGGGACCTTGTTGGAAAGGAAGCAAACGAATGCGAAATAGTCGAAAGACTGGAGAAATTTTTCAGCGAGAACCCCAACGAACTGGAAGAATTCTTGACCATTTGGACGGGGATATGGTTTAACAAATGGAAAGAACGTGTGAAATTGCTGATAGGTAACGATAACTCCAAAAGATGGGACAGAGTTTCAAAAGTTCTCAGTAATGCAGAGCCTTTGTGGAGAAAGCTATCAAACCGTCAGGAAATGCAGGAAGTAGTGACCTCTACGCTCATCAAGAATGGAGAAATCTGCGGCACTTCAATCCTCGCAGAAAACCTTCTAAAAATGGAGTTAGGAGAGAAAAACAAAGATTTCAACAAGGAAGAAGTGCAAGTAGTTAACGTGGTTAACAACGCTCTAAGAAAAGCAAGAGAACTAGCCAGAAGCAAGGGTCCATTGATATACGTTAAAATCGATAAAGGCTATTATCAGCCGTCACAGTAAACAAATTCGCTCAGCGTAATCTCTCTCTGTGAATATTTTTCGTCCGCCAAGAATATGTCTTAATAACAGTTGTTTCTCCGTAACCACAAGCAGCGCATCTTTTCTTTGCTACATTATATGCTCTTCTTCCACATCGCCTACAACGTATATGCGACTTTCTTCCAGAGCGTTTGCCGAAAGAAGGTGTTCCTTTTCCCAAAGAGTTGTCACCTTGGAGGTGGCGAAATCAGAACCACGTTGTCTCCGCGAACGATAATTAGTCCTAGTTTTCTCACATTTTCAGAGTTTGTATTGTCTTCTGTTTCTTCTAGCACCAAGTTTAGATGTTGATCGAATCCTTTCAGTCTTCCTCGCAGGCTTTTTCCACCTTTCAGTCTTACGAGTACTATTTTTCCGAGGTTTTGTTCGAGGATTTCTGTTGTCATTTCGCTCATTTTTGCGCCCCCGAGTCTATAGTTTATGTCTTTTATACTTAAACTTATACCATTTAAACCTATCTAAGAGAGATGTCTAATGCCAGAAAAAATCAGAAGGCATTTCTTGAAAACCAAAGAAGTGAAGGACCTTTTGAACGGAGTTTCTGGAAGACTCAAGGTGTGTTTGGAACAAATTTTCGAAGGCAAGGTTAATGTTGAAGTCGTCGAAACCGAATTTGCAGAAATCTTTCTTGTGAATGGCAAACCCATTCTTATCAAAGTAGGCGAGAGCATTTTTCCAGCTTTGGTTTTCAACGGGTTTTTGGTTTCGGCACCTAAGGTTGTTGTAGACATGGGTGCTGTTCCGCACATTTGTAATGGTGCGAATGTTATGGCGCCTGGGATCGTTTGTTTTGAGGGCGATTTCATGAAAGGCGATTTCGTTGTTGTTGTGGATGAGAAGCATGGCAAGCCAATAGCAATTGGTGAAGCATTGCATAATAGTGAAGAGATAAAAAAGATTAAGCAAGGTGTCGTTGTCAAAAACCTGCATTTTGTTGGCGACAAGATATGGAATTTCATGAAGAAACAAGATGCCTTAGCTCAGTGAAGATTAAATCTTTATTTTGGATTCATAAAATACTTTTATAGTTAATTTTTATTAGTGATTCAGACGCAGAATTAGGAAACACTTAAACTGTAGAAGCGTAAATAAAATTAAGAGAGGAGAAAATTGCCAGGTTTAAGCGGTTTAATCCGCAAACCCAAAAAAGCCGAGAAAGAAACTGAGGTTAAAGGTGCTTCTGGCAGGACATATCTGAAGGCTATGCCTTTGCGTGATTTGGCGGATTTAGATGCTATTAAGAGTGAGGTTAAGTCGGGAAATATTTTGATTCTTAGGATAACTCCGCTTGCAAGCAAGAGTATTGATGATGTTAAGCGTGCGGTGAATGAGTTGTGTGATTTTGCTGGGTCTATTGGTGGAGATATTGCAAGGTTAGGTGAAGAGCGCGTGGTTGTTTGTCCTCCGAATGTGAGGATTTGGAGAGAGAAGATTGCTGTTTCAAATGAGCCTATACCTACAGCAGCTTAGTTGTGTATATGCGTGAAATTGTTTATAGCCCCTCTATATTTATAGTCTAATATGTTTTGCTGATGTAGTTTGCTGAATCTGCTATGTAGATGAAGCAAGCTTAGTGGATATCCATTTGATAGCTCTTGGTGAAGTTAAAGGGACGCGAATGCGGAAGTAAGCATATTACATCTTAAACGTTGTTCTGTGCTCAAAACAAGTGGAAAATGAGCGAATCTACAGTTGCTAATAAAGTGCGGGGGGTGGGACTTGAACCCACGAAGGCCTACGCCAGAGGATCTTAAGTCCTCCCCCTTGTCTTAGGCTGTTGTGTTTTCTGGCCCGCCTATTTAGACCTGGCTCGGGTACCCCCGCACTGCATTATTGTTCAGAAATGCGTAGTTTAAGCTTTTTGCGCTCAACAGATGCATTAAGTTAAAATCCGCATTTTGTCCAGTATCTTCTAGGGCGGGTAGCTCAGTACGGATAGAGCACCGGCCTCCTAAGTCGGCGGTCGTGGGTTCAAATCCCACCCCGCCCGTTTACGCCGAACCCCGGACGCTTTTATGATTTTTCTCTTAGGGGTTCACTTGCGTTTTCTGAAGATTTTGTTACCGTTATAGTCGCAGACATATTCAAAGCC
>JAIMAA010000024.1 GCA_023512225.1 Candidatus Bathyarchaeota archaeon | reverse complement strand
AAAGGCATAAATATACTTTATTACAATTGTAATATTAAATTGAGGAAACACAAAATGAATTGGCGAAACATAACCAAACTTTCAGAAGGCGTTCACTGGGTCGGCGTCAGAGACTGGAACCGCAGACTTTTCGACGCATTGATTCCACTGCCAAAAGGAACAAGCTACAACGCCTATTTAGTAATCGGCAAAAACAAAAAGGCGTTAATTGACACGGTAAACCCAGGCTTCGAGAAGGAATTGGAAGAGAAAATACGCAAGCTTGTAAACCCAAGCGAAATTGACTACATAGTAATGAACCATGCAGAACCAGACCATGCTGGCTCAATACCATATATAATTGGACTAAACAATAAAACCAAACTCGTAACAACAAGCAAAGGCGCCAAAATGGCTCAAGTCTTCTACAAAGTGCCTGAAGAACGAATAATAACAGTAAAAGACCAAGAAACCATCGATTTAGGCGGTAAAACTCTCCGCTTCATCGAAGCGCCGATGCTCCACTGGCCAGAGACAATGTTCACATATCTAGAAGAGGATAAGATTTTGTTTCCATGCGACTTCTTCGGGTCGCACTTGGCAAAGGGACAATATGATGATGAGGTGGAGGACTTGCTTGTTCACGCTCAGAGATACTGGGGCGAAATAATGATGCCGTTTGCTGTGATGGCCAAAAGAGCGCTAGAAAAGATAAAAGATTTAGAGATCAAAATGATTGCACCGAGCCATGGACCAGTTCATAGAAATCCCGAACGCATACGCAATGCCTACAACAAGTGGGCGAACGGAGAAACTAACCAAAAGGCAATCATAGTTTACGTGAGCATGTGGAACAGCACGGAAAAAATGATTCAATCAATTGCGGACACATTAGCGTCTGAAGACATCGAAATTGCATTGTATAATTTAGCATCAAGCGATATTGGCGATGTGGCTAAGGATTTAGTGGATTCAAGAGCCATAGTTTTGGGCGCACCAACAGTCTTAGGAGGGACACATCCATTAGCCGTTTACGCCACTTACCTTGTGAAAGCCTTAAAACCGCCGCTCAAATTTGCCGCCGTTCTAAGCTCTTACGGGTGGGGCGGAGGGACAATAAGGCATGTTCAAGAAGTTTTAGGTCCATCAAAAATGGAAATTGTCGGCGCATTGGAGATTAATGGTCCACCAACAGAGAACGATATCAGTAAAATAGTTGAAATGGGTAAAACTCTTGCAAAAAAGATTAAGGAGACATCATAATGAGCGAAATAGCCGAGAACAAGAAGAAAATGCTGAAAGAAATAATTATGCAGTTACATGCGGGCGTCCCACCCCAACAAGTCAAGGAGAGATTTAAACAATTCTTGGGAAATGTTAGCTCTGAGGAGATTGCTAAAATTGAGAATGAACTTGTTAAAGAAGGCATCCCAAGAGAGGAAATTCAACGATTATGCGATGTTCACCTTGCCGTTTTTAGGGAACAGTTAGAAAAGCAGAAACCAGAGATTCCTCCAGAGCACCCAATTGGAATCCTATTAGAAGAACATAAGATTATGTTGCAACTCACAGAAAAACTCGTTTCTGTTGCAAACAAGGTTAAGCAAATAAACGACAAAAGCTACGTTGGAGACGCAATCCACCAACTGGAACACATAGCAAGAGACTTCACAGACTCAGAAAAACATTACCTACGCGAAGAAAACGTGCTCTTCCCAGTCATAGAAAAGCATGGAATCACGGAGCCACCAGCAATAATGTGGATGGAACACAACCAGATAAGAGAGAAAAAGAAACAACTCAACAATCTATTAGGAAAATACAGCACTATAGATTTTCAAGACTTTAAAAAACAGCTCACAGAAGCATCTGCCGCATTAAACGAGATTCTCCCAAGCCACTTTTTCAAAGAAAATAACATACTCTTTCCAACAGCATTGAAAGTTGTTACAACCGAAGAATGGACAGATATTAGACGAGAGTTTGATGAAATTGGATACTGCTGTTTCACGCCCCCACACCTTATAGCGGCACCAAAACCCGAAGAGGGCAAAAAAGAAGAAGCATTAGTGCATGAGAATGTTTTACAATTTGAGACTGGTTCTCTCTCAAAAGACGAAATCGAAGCTATTTTGAACGCACTTCCAATCGACATATCATTCGTCGACGCCAACGACGCCGTGAAATACTTTAACAAAGCAGAAAAAAGAATATTTGTCCGCACAAAAGCCGTCATCGGAAGAAAAGTTCAGCTGTGCCATCCACAAAAAAGCGTTCACATAGTAAACAAGATTCTAGAAGCCTTCAAAACAGGCAAAAAAGACGTGGCTGAATTCTGGATTACAATGAACAATCGCCTAATATACATAAGATACTTCGCCGTAAGAGATAAAGACAGAAAATACCTTGGAACAATGGAAGTAACACAAGATTTAACAGACCTAAAGAAAATCGAAGGAGAAAAAAGACTCCTAGACTGGAAGGAGTGAAAATCTTCAGAAAACGCACGTATGAGCCTAGCGTGTTATTTAAAAAGGCTGGCGTGTTGGCTGTAAATAACTATTAGTCATTACATTATCCATATACTGCCTAGTATTTTATTGTTTATATATTGTAGTGCTGTATTAGCTGTAACTTCATCAAATGCATAGAAGTCTCCCACAAATCCCCTCTTCTCTTTTGGAAATGTCTACTGAAAACAAGCTTGCCAATTGAACTTAGGTTGCATGTATCTCTCCAAATATTCCACACGCTGCTTATTGGTGAGCGTGCATCTATCTTTGTCTTCCTATGGCATTTCATAGATTGAACTTGCTTCGATGAAGTAGACCCACCGACCGGGATAATGGGGATGAACCCATGCGTAGCCCTTCCTGACGACTCCAACAATTATCAAGTTCTTTCCAGACAAATCTGTCTCTGAAGTCCATTTTACACCGATGCGCATTGTGTAGTCTTCTGCGTCATATAGCCAATAATTGAATGGCAGAATTATTCCTAGCGCTGGTGTTTGAATGGTGCCATTGACTTTCACTATCTTGTTTTCCCAGGCTGCTGGATCAGATGCGATTTCCGAGATCGTGATTCTGTAGACAGTAGAGCCGCTGAGGAAGCTCTGGAAAAATACAACCACTCCAATAATAATAACAGTGCCTAAGAAAGCTAAGATAAACAACACGCCTTTTCTCGATGCCATCTTTCTTGCGTGCTCCACGGTTCTTTTCAAAAAACTGAGTTCTAAATGAACCTTATAATACTACATTTTAGAACAATCTATGCTTGGCGTTTTTTTGTTATAGGGTTGGCGTGTTGGCTGTAACCCGCCTTCTGTTCCGTGTGGCATTCGACTATTCGGGCTACCCACGCTTTAGGTAGATTCCGCATCAGCGTCTGCTTGCCCTTTCCACTTGCAGGGCGACCGTTTCACCGCTTCACACCCAGCATTCTCAACAACTTAGCATGCATCATCGGCACTTGCTGGGTGGACGTTTCGTTTCTGCTCCGTTGCCAAGGCTCTCGCCTTACACCCTTACGGGTGTTGCAATTCTACATGTGGGCGGAGTTTCCTCAAGCCTTCTGTTGCGAGGCTCGAAAGCCACTCACCAACTCGCCAGCCCAAAATATGATAGGCAAACACTGTGCAATAAGAATTTTGGAAACCTTATTTTGCTGAGTCCGCGTTAATTGTTGTTGATGGATGGCTAAAGTTATGTGTAAGCATGTTATTTTGGTGACTGGGACTCCATGTGTTGGAAAAACTTCAGTCGCGCACTTGCTTGTTTCTAAGCTTGATGCTTTGTATGTTAATTTAACCGAGTTAGCTACGCGTGAAAATCTTGTTTTAGGTAAAGACCAGGAGAGGGATTCTATAATTGTTGACGAAGGCAAAATGCAGCGCAAAATTAACGAAATTATTACGGATTACGATAAAGATAATATCGTTATTGATGGGCATTACGCTGTGAATGTTGTTCCAAAAAAGTTCGTAACCCATGTTTTTGTTTTGAGACGTGACCCCATTGAACTGCGCAGATTCATGGAGAACTGCGGGTTTTCCGGTCGCAAGTTATGGGAGAATTTGGCGGCTGAAATTTTGGATGTTTGCTTAGTTGACGCTTTAAACGCGTTGGGAAAGGAGAAAGTTTGCGAGTTGAATGTTACAAGCAAAGGCGTAGAAGAGATTGTAAATGAAATCCTCGATATTTTAGAAAAACGCAAAAAGTGCCACGTGGGCATTGTGGATTGGATAGGAAAGCTAGAAAAGGAAGGCTTGTTGAGCGAGTTTCTAAAAATTTGACTGGGTCATCTTAAGCTGAGAACAATCTGTTGCCTTGTTAATAATGTGATTTTTCTTCTGTTCGCGTAAGCTTTTGCGTGGTCGCTGAAGTTCTCTCCTACAAGTATAGGATTGGATAAACCAGCGTCTTCAGACGCCTTGTCCAAGTTGATTACAACATTTATTCCTATCGTTCGGTTCCAGTCCCTTATCCAAACTCCTTGGGCTGTGCGTCCCTTTTGGACGATTAGGTCGAATTTTTGTGAAATTCCGCTGTAACCTTCGAGGGCAGCTGTTTCCTGTTTTATTTTGTAGCCTGCTTTTGTGAAGTATCGCATTGCCAGCTTAGCCAAGTCGGATGGCGCTTTTGTCTTCTCTTCGTTGTTCATTTGTTCTCCTCGTTCATTAAGCGTTATTTAGTTGTGTGTGGAAAAGGTTTTCGGATAGTGTTTCAGCGATGTCATTCCTAATAGTTGTGTGTAACAGATGCGGCGGGTTTTTATTGGCTAAGACTGAACAAAAAACAAGAACATGCCCATATTGCGGCTCTAAAGTCGAGCTAAACAAATCAAAAAAGGTTGCGGTGGCAAAAACCGCTCGGGAGGCGTCAGCAATTCTGCGTGAAATTAAAAGTGCTAGGCGCCAACAATAATCTTGAGATACGCCATCAACCCTATTCCCAACAATATGACTATAAGCTGAACTACAGACTCAAATGCACGAAATTTCTTGTGGAGTTCTGGCATAAGGTCTGTGGCTGCGATGTAGATGAATCCGCCTGCAGCAAATGGAACCAGCAAAGCCGTTATGTTCTGCAGATACACCAAGAAGTAAGTTGTTATTGCGCCCAATATTGCGGTTAGAGCAGAGATAAAGTTGTAAGTTAGCGCCTTTCTCTTACTCAAACCTCCATAGACTAGAACTCCGAAATCGCCTATTTCTTGCGGTATTTCGTGGAAAATCACAGCTAGCGTTGTAGTTAAACCTAAGTCGAAACGAAACAAGAAAGTGGCTGCTATCAAGGCTCCATCAATAAAATTGTGAACTCCGTCTCCAATAATATTGAGATACACGAACGTATGAACGGGACATTCTTCTTCGTGGCAGTGACGCCAATAGAAGAATTTTTCCAAGGCAAAAAAGACGATGATGCCCAGGATAACGTAGTAAAAAGTGTTTGCTCCATTTGCTTCGTAAGCTTCTGGCAGTAAATGGAGAAATGCTCCGCCAAGGAGAGTTCCTGAAGAAAAACCTACTAGTGCCATTAAAACGTGTTTTAGCCAGCTTTCTTTAGCGCCTACGAAGATTATTCCTACAAATGCTATCAAGCTCACCGTGGTTACTGAAGCCAAAATTGCAACTAACTCGTTCATTGCTTTTTGTTCAAATTTTCTTGTTTATATTAGTATCGGTCATCTCGCTTTATTTGCTTAAGCATTTGGCATGTTCTGCATACTCTTTCGGTTGTCGGCTCTCCACATTCGCTACATTCGCCTAAGCCTTCTTTCTCTGCAATAGCTTCCAACGCTGGTCGAATTTTTTCAATTGATTTGAATATTGTGAATTTTATTCCAGCATGCTTTTCTTCCATTGTATTGAGCATTCTGCGGACATCATTTCTGAGAGCTTCTGAAGCATATGGGCATGGTGAAGTTTGAAACTTTATCTTTTTAATATACGCGTATAGAGCTGTTTCCTTTTCTGGAATTTCGCAGAAGGGCTTTACACGTTGTACGAGTTTTGGGTATGCCTCATCTGTGACTGGTTTTTCTCTTGCTATGCGCAAAACGTCGCCGTGAAATATGTTTAATAGGATTGTTTGTGTTTCATCGTCAAGCGTGTGAGCGGTTGCAAGTTTGTCGACTTTAAGTTGTCTAGCGGCTGTGTTTAATGCTCTCCTTCGCATTACACCGCAAAAGGCGCATGGCGTAGGTCCACTGTTGCCTTTTATTTTCAAATGTTTAACAATTTCGTCAAGTGTGTAACCGTAAAGTTCTTTGAAAGAAACTATGTGATGTTTGATGCCGAGTTTTCTGCAGTTTTCAGCAGCTATCTTCAAAGCTTCGTCACGGTAACCCCTAATTCCCTCATCCACCGTAATCGCAACAAGCGACGCTTTCGGATATCGCCGTTCCAGTTTAGCTAAAATTTGAAGGAGGCTCACGCTGTCTTTTCCGCCAGAAACAGCCACTGCTATTTTATCATTAAAATTGAACATCTGATATTTGGCGATGGTTGCCTTCACTTTCGTCTCAATTGATACAGTGAAGCATTTTTTGCAGAGTTTTTCTCCGGAGTATTGCCTAGAGAAAAAGGCTTCTTTGCGGTTACATGCGCTGCAGATAACTGTATTGGTGTTCACGGTTGTTTCACATATTAGTTAATCGAATTCTGCTTTAAACATGTTGTAGACGAGTAAACCAACGTAGCCCAGAGCCGTGAAGACCGTGAACCACTCAAATATTGGGTTACGGTATACCAATACGAAAAGCAGGTTGATTGCAGCCACTATGAAGCCATAGAAAGCAATTGGTTTCATGTATTTCGGATGGGTAAACAACGCCACGCCTAACAGAACAAGAACTATCAGATTGAGAAAGAAGAAAATGGAAGACCATAGACTGTGAAGAATGCCGTAGTCCTCTGAGAAGACACCAATCATGATTAAAGAGAAAGCGGCAAGAAACCCCATTATTTGCGTAACTATTAACGAGGCTTTTCGCCACTTTTCATTCGTATACCATCTATACAAATCACCAAAGAAGGGAAAAAGCGCTATTCCAGTGAGAATACAACCCACATTGTAGAGAATCGCACCTGATGGATTATAACTTGAATTTCCTAAATCGCTAAGCCAATTATCGACTGGATTGTACGGCGTCGGGTACAGAGCCCACGAGGAAAACGTAAACACGCAATAAAGAACGATAACTGCTACACCTGCAATACAGCTTATTTGCCGCTTCAGAGAATTCAATTCTTACATTCAACTCCTATTCGCAAACATGCTTGACATTCATATCTTGTTGCTTTTTCGCTTATAATAATTATCAGCAAATTACTAAAATAAGTCTAGGCATGTATCGTTTGAAAAGAGGCAAAGTAATGGCTACTAAACCAGAAAGACGCGCAGAGTATAGAGAAATAGTTTATGATGTTGCACGTTGGAGTTTGCTTAAAGAGTTCAGACAGAAAGCTATGCAGTTAATGGAGGCTTTAGAGAGTTTTCATTTGGAATCTATAGTGCATGGAAGCATCGCGCGTGGAGACGTAAACATAAAAAGCGATGTTGACGTTTTTATTCCTTCTCAAGTTTCGTCTTTCACAGTAGAAACGGCACTGGAAAGGGCGGGCATATCAGTTAACAGACGCGTGGTTGTGCAAGCCACGCCAACATACGCCATGAAAGCCTATGTCGAAATAGACGAAAAAACGAGTGTCTCTTTTCCTTTGATGAAAATGCGAAGGGTAGAAAGGGAATTTTACAAATTCGGCGGTGAGGCGTCGCTCGAGAACTTGAAAGATAACATGCGAGTTTGCGGCGTGGACAAGCGTTTGATGCTGATTGAACCCACCAAGGAAGGCCATAGAGAAAGCACAATTATTGGGCGCGAGGAACAAATCGCCAAACTGCTTGGGGTATCGGTTGAAACTGTTTTGGACCGCACCCACGCATTATTAAGAAGAGACGAGGTAGGTAGAACAGGAGTTTTCATAGAAAAGGAGCTTTCAAGCGGCGAAACTTTTGAGATGGCTCTGAAGAGGCTTGCAGACCAGAATCCTGCTGTTCGAAGGCGAATGAAAACTGTTTAGTGTATTGCAAAACGTAGTAGAGCGGCTATTCCTCCTAATGCTAGAAGTTTTTCGCCAGCCTCGTGCTCCGTGCTTAAGACGATTATGCCTCCGCCTTTTTGCTCAACACTCTTCATTAAATTCTCAATTAACAAGCGATTTTCGTCTGAAGAGTCACGCAACATCGTGTCAGCCAAGACAAGCTTCGTAACCGCGCCCAATTCCACTGCCTTCATGACTTCTGTAAATCCATAGGTAACGTTTGCCTCGCCCTTTCCAAGCCTTTTCAAAATTTCTTCTACAACTTCTGCTTCTTCCAGAATTCGAAGTCGCTTCATGGTTTTCAGCAACACGCCTGAACGCAAGGCTTCACGTATCCCTGCCACACCACCATTGTTGACGCTTTTCACGTCCACAACTGATTTAGCGACATCGGCAGCTTCGCTTCTCAGAAATTTCGCAAATTCATCTTTCACGAAGCCAACGCCAATAATTGCAATTGGACTGTGTGCGGTCGCCCATATTTGACGGAGACTGTCTAACACTTTCTGAAAATATTCTTTTGTGGCAGCGGTTCGTTTTTCGGCTTCAAGCTTTCCAGGAAGCTTTACGCTCTGCTCTACTCTCACTTCTACGCCGTATTGAGCAGTAACGGCTATTGCATAGCCTTCGTCGTCGATGGCAACTATTATTATGGGTTTTTCAGAGGTTCTGCTTGCTCTCTCCAGTCTCTCAAGATGATGTCTTGCCCATTCCTTCTTCACAATTGTTAACGGCGTGTTTAATGTTAGGTTCAGTGTGTGGTGCGTGCCATTTGGAACTATTTCTGGCGCTTCGCAGATGGTTCCGTGAATCCTAAGCCTGCCCAGAAGCTTGTCCCATGTGACAGAACCAACCTTCACACCTAAGAATACTGAGACTCGCTCACCACGTTTGGGTCTCGCATACCCTCTTTCGTCAGGTTTGATTTCGCGTGAGGTATAAGCGTAAACAACATCATTTTTGTAGATGATGTTGTATAAATGCCAAAAATCATCAAAAGTTTCAGGAATAACCTTAATGAAGCCTTTTTTCAGATTTTTTTCCAAGATTTTCAAAATCGCTTAGCCTCTTCGCCTTGTTTAGTTAGATTGAATAGTCAGTTCTTTTATTAAAAGTGTAAATATGTTTTGGAAAATTGTCTTCGCAGATGCAAAGAGCCGAATTTTATGTTGAAGGAGGCGGTGGTGGAGGCGGCGGAACCGAGGGTTTCGGCGGCTGTGCAGAAAGCTGTTTGACTGAAACAGCGATGGATAAGGACGCTGCTATTAAAACGATTATTCCAGATATGCCAAGCACGAGGAAACCGAAGAATATTATCCAGAGAGTTGCCATCATAGACCCTGTATAAGGTAACAGTTTACTAAGTAACGAAACTGTTGAAAAGTTAAAGTACAGTAGTCCCACCGCGAATAATATGCCTCCCACAGATAATATGAGGCCTACAATTGAACGTTTGGCTTCGCCTTCTTGTGCTAGAAATGCGAAGAGAAGAGCGCATATCGATGCCATCATCAGCGTTACCGTTTCGAGGGTTGCTTCAGACAAGAGTGTTCCAGGAAGAGGAGGCAAAGAAACCAGTGAAATTGGTGTTCCATAAGGAACCATGCCTAACATGCTGGAATAAGCAGCGTAAGCGTCTCGTAAGGGTATGTATGCAACAATGTATATTAGAATGACGGAGACCAGCATAAGAATTGCCCCGACGAGTTTTGAATCAGTTTGTTTGCCACGGTAAGCTCTGAAGCCTATTAACAACAAGATTGCTCCAACAACTTCGATTATCGGATACGTAAGATAAGATGACCCAACCGTTGGATAGTAACCAAGTGGTGGATAATAGCCATATGGATAGGAGATGCTGGAAATTCCACTGACCAGAATTATACTGCCTATTCCAGCAAATAGAATCATACATGAAAATGCTGAGACTGAAGACGAAATTGTGCCAAGGCTTATGCCAAAATCCCTTGCAGATTTAGCATTCTTTATAATTGACCCGCCTAATATAGCGCCAAAAATCACCGCTATCAAGTAGCAGATTAGACCCGCTATTAGCCATGGTGGAATAGTGGATATGTAAGGTCCGATATAAGGTAGAATGCGAATCAAGACTTCTATCGCTACCACGATTATTCCAATAAAGGTTAAAAGGTACCCGGCACCGAAAACAAGTGCGGCATAGTATCCGGCGTTTCTGGCTTGTTTCATTAAAGGAGAAGTAGCGCTAACTTCTTCAGTCATGCAGTCCTCCACCTAGCTGCTACTTTGTTCGTTACTGCTTAAAAATTTTCCCAAATAGTCAAAGTTGTATTTTATAAGCAACATTTTCTCTACTTATTAACAGTCAGAAGGGATTTGCAATGAAAATTACTTTTTGGCTTTTGGACCTGAACTATGAAGTCCGTAATAATACACCTGAAATTTGGCTCTGGGGTATTGATGATTCTGGAAATCGAGTGCTTGTTGTTGACAGAAATTTTGTTGCTTACTTTTATGCTGTTGTTGATGAAGGCGTGAGTCCAGAAAAGGTTGTTGAAGAAATTGAGAAAGGGAGCCACTCGTCCATTATTAAACTTGAGGTTGTTGAACGCAGATTTTTTGGAAAGCCAATTAACGCTGTGAAAGTTTATTGCAGAAACCCTGATGATATAGTAAAATACGCGCGGGCTTTTCGAAAGCTCGAAGGTGTAAAAGACTGTTTCGAAGATGACATTCGTCATTCAATGCGCTACTTAATCGATAATAACATTGCTCCGTGCGGTTGGCATGAAGTAGAAGTAGACGAAGAGAAAAATGCGCTTCATGTTCAAGTTGACAAGGTTTATGCAGCAAAAGCCTTTCCTAAACTCATAGAAAAGACTGAAATTCCCAAATTAAGAATTCTGGGTTTCTCGACGATATGCTACAGTCGTGAAGGCTCACCTAAACCTGACAGAAACCCGATAATCATAATTTCAACAGCAACAGACCGCAACGAGGAAAGGCAGTTTTTGGCTGATGAAAATAAAAATGATAAGCAAGCCCTACAAGCTTTCATAAATTATGTACGAAACTATGACCCGGACATAGTTGTAGGTTATGGCACAAACGCGCAAGATTGGCAATATCTTAATGAGAGATGCAAAACGCTTGGATTGCAATTGACTGCGGACAGAGTTGGAACTGGACCTCACACAAGCGTTTATGGACACGTTTCGTTAACTGGGAGAATCAACATAGACCTATTGGATTATGCTGATGAGTTTCCAGAAGTTAAGGTTAAGACTTTGGAGAATTTAGCGGATTATTTAGGAGTCATGAAACTTGAAAATCGCACATTAATCGATGAAATAGACTTTGCGGACTACTGGGACCACAAAGACAAGCGTGAAATTTTGAAAAAGTTCTCTTTAGATAACACCCGCTGTGTTATGGGAATAGCCGAAGCCATATTAGACTTCGCCATGCAACTTTCAAATCTTGTAAGCTTACCATTAGACCACGTGGGAACTGCAGCAGTAGGCTTCCGCGTCGAATGGTTCCTGATAAAGCACGCCCAAAAAATCGGCGAACTCGTGCCTAGAAGGATTGAACAGCCTTATAGACCCTACGCAGGCGCAATAGTGCTTAAGCCAGAACCTGGACTGCACGAGAACATTGCAGTGTTAGACTTCAAGGCGATGTATCCAAACTTGATGATAACTTACAATCTGTCTCCTGACACTTATGTGCCACCAAAAGAGGCTGCCCCAAAAAGCGAAGTTTATGAAGCCCCAGAAGTCAAGCATCGATTCAGAAAAGAGCCAGCGGGTTTCTATAAAGAAGTATTGTCGTATCTTATTGGCGCACGGGACGAAGTTCGCAAGAAAATGAAAGCATTGAATCCAAGAAGTGTTGAATACCGTGTTTTGGACGCACGCCAAAAGGCGGTGAAAGTTATAACTAACGCTTCTTACGGATATGCGGGTTGGATAGGCGCAAGATGGTACGTTAAGCCTGTGGCTGAGGCTGCAACGGCTTGGGGAAGATACACAATACTTAACGCGGTAGATTTGGCAAAGAAGGCGGGGTTGAAGGTTATCTACGGCGACACAGACAGCATGTTTGTAAAGTATGAGCCGGAAAAAGTGGAAAAACTTTCAAAGGAAATTGAGGAGAAGTTTGGGTTAGAAATCAAACCAGACAAAATTTACGTGCGTATTTTCTTTACAGAAGCCAAAAAACGCTATGCTGGGCTTCTGCCTGATGGGCGTCTTGATATTGTGGGTTTAGAAGTTATACGTGGAGATTGGACGGCTATAGCCAAAAAAGTGCAGGAGAAAGTTTTGGAAATAATTCTGAAAGAGCAATCTCCCAAGAAGGCAGCAGCCTTCGTGCAACAGTGCATTTATGGACTTCGCCAGAAGGAAGTTCCATTTCGCGACCTCATAATTTGGAAAACGCTGACAAAACCCGTAGAAGAGTATGAGATTAAGGCTTCTCATGTGGAAGCAGCGAAGATGTTGAAGGAAAAGGGTTGGGAGCTTGCGGTGGGCGACAAAATAGGCTATGTGGTTGTGGTTAGGAGTGGACGTTTATATGAAAGGGTTAAACCATACATTTTCGCTTCTTATGACGAAATAGATGTGGATTATTACGTGTCAAAGCAGGTTGTGCCCGCAGCAGCCAGAATTCTCGAGAGTTTTGGTGTGACTGAAGAGCAGTTGTTAATGTCTAGTGTGGGAGAAAAGGAAACCCGAAAACTTACAGACTTTTTCGGGAGTTAGCTTTCTTTGATTTCTGAGAACGTCATCAGTTGAACGCTTAATGGCGATTTTACAGCCTCAGATATGCGTGAAGCAATTATGTTCTTCACATTTTTTTCGCTTGCCATGTCGACGATTCTTTGTGTTATGATGCCATCGAAGACCACTGTGTCAACTCCTTCCATTTGCTGAAGTCTTTCAGCCAATTGGCTCACTGGTAATCGTTCTATCTGTTCCAGCTTCTCGTTGAGAAGCACAGCCTCCAAAGTGCCCTCCAATTCCTTAGTAATTTGAGCTATCTCTTTTGGAACTTCAATTTTTGGTTTTTCTCTTTTGGGAGGCTTGTATACTTCTTCTATTGGAACTTTTGCTTCTAAAGCGTCAAAAATTTCTTTGCAGTTTAATTCTTCAACTTCTTTGCCTCTCGGCGCTCTGGCAATGTATTTTACATTTGCAACTTGCAGGAGTTCCTTTAAGATTAGGTCTCCACCTCTATCGCCGTCTAAGAAGGCGGTGGATTCTTTTTCTCTGGTTAGTTTTTTGATTGTTTCTGGAACCTTTGCTCCTTCCAGAGCGATAACGTTGAGTAATCCGCATCGCATGAGGTTTATGACATCCGCCCTTCCTTCCACGACAATTATTTCTTTGGAGCTGTCAACTTCTGGTCCTGCGGATAATTCGTCTGGTCCGTACTTTTCTACTTTGGCTATTTTCAGTGTTTCTGCAATTTCTTTGAATACTTCGTCCACAGAAGGCATGGATTCAATTGTCCATTTGTGGAGAATTTCCTTGGCTCTGTCGATTATTATTTTTCTTCTGGCTTCTCTTACATCTTCTATTTTTTCCAGGGTTACTTTTGCAGCGCATGGTCCTACTCTGTTTATGCTTTCTATGCTTGCGGCGATGAGGGCTGTGGATACTCTGTCCATGCTGGTTGGGATTGTTATGCTGCCTGTGGTTTTATCGTTTTTTGAATGCAAGTCGATTTCGATTCTTCCGATTCTGCCTGATTTTTGCAGTTCTCTGAGGTCGAGTTCTGGTCCGAAAAGTCCTTCTGTTTGTCCGAAAACTGCTCCTATAACGTCTGGTTTTTCAACTACTCCTTCTATTTCGAATTTTGCGTGTATAACATATTTTATGGTAAACGTTTGTGATGAACCCGTAAACGTGCACCTCCAAATTATTTTATGTAAGGGTTAGTTTTACCGTGTGATGAGAGAATCTTGCTCTCTATCTACGAGATTATTATTCTAACTCTTTATTAGCTTTATGAATTACAAATCTTGCTCTTTAACGTTTCCATGTAAGCTGTTAGGCTTTCAACATCTTTTATGTCTCTGCCTATTAAGCTTAAGAGTGCATGTCGAAACGCAATGTTAACTTTTATTCTCGTCTTTTCCAGCATCTGCCTTAGGCGTTTGGTCCATTCTTCTCCGCGTCTGTCGAAATCCAATAGCAGAATAACCTCTCGGGCTCCGCATTTTTCTATTTCTGAAACTACGTCTAAGAGCGCTTTTCCGCCAGTTTTTGCTGAAACAATTTTTCCTTGGATACCCATGTTTCTTAATGTCTCCACATCTTTTTTGCCTTCCACAACAATAAGGGTTCCCTTCGCTGATTCTTCAGCTAGGCACGATAGAATTTGCAGAATTTTCTCTTCTTTTTCTTTGAGGCGCGTTGACAAAGGGTTTTACCTTGTTATTTGAGCTTCTTTTAGCACTTCTAGGTGTTCTTTTGCTTGTTTGTTGGTTTCGAAGTATTTTCGGATGGGGTTGATGATTTTGGAGATTTCTTCAGCCACTGCGTTTTTGAGGTCTTGCGGGTGCAATTTGCCTTGCGCATAGGCTTTTTCTAGTTCCTCGTAGTTTTCGAATTCAACTGTGCCGCCGAATTTTGCTGGACGTTCTATTTTGAACGTTTTTGTTTCGTGAAACACTACGTGTTTGACTATGTCTAAAATGGGATTCATGTCCACTTGTTTTTCTGGGCACCATGCTTTGCGTAGTTTTTCTTTTATCTGCTGGTCTGTGTCGTGGATGAATATTGCAGTCCATGGTTTGGATTTGCTCATTTTGCTTGCGATGACTTGCTCAAGCTTGTCTTTAGTTCTGAGTTTGACTGGTTCCGCTATGCCCATTAGCACGTGATGGTGAACCGCGACTGGTTTGGTCCAGTCCATTTTTGGGAAGATTTCTCTGGCGAGCACGTGAGCTTTTCTTTGGTCCATTCCGCCGTGTGGTATGTTAGCGCCTATTTCTTTCACGTCAACTGCTTGCATGGGCGCGTAGAAATACTGTGATAAATCGAGTTTTTCGTTTTCGCTTCTTCCCATTATTGTTAGGCAGCGTAGGCTTCTGCTGAGCGTCATGTGCTTTGCGAATTTCAGCAGGTTTCGCCAGTACTCGTCGTTGTTGTGGTAAAGCTCAGAGCCTACGACGATTTTTGCTCCGGGGCAGAAGAATTTGAAGGCTTCAGCGTAGTATTTGGATGCAGAGAGGATTTTGTTCCAGTCGCCGCCGAACTTGTTGTTTATGAAGCTGTGCCAGTCGGCGAGGTAAACTTGACATCTTATTCCTGCTTTTAGGAAATCGTTTATTTTGAAGCCGGAGACTATTAGGTTGCCTAAATGTAGCAAGCCGGAAATTTCGAAGCCTTGGTAATGTCCGGGATGCTCGTTTGTTTGTAAAAGTTGCCTTAGTTCTTCTTCTGTTAGGATTTCTTCTGTTGGCGGTTTTTTGATTAAATCGATTTTTGTTTCTATGTCCAATCTTTATCAACTTCTAACTTTGTATGAGGAGGTGAAACTTAAAAGTTGTTTCGCGGGCGTTTGTTTCCCACGTAACCTATCACTTAACTTCACTGTGGAGCGTTGCGCTCCTCTAGGTTAAGCTCTCTCGGCGTGGGATTTTTGCGCCCGCGCCCACCGTGTCCCATGTTTGGGTAAACCCGTCGTCATTGGCTTGTCGCCTTTGTTGGGTCCGTCTTCATGGATTTGCCGGTGGGATTAGGGAGCTCCAAAACTTATCATCGCCAAAGGATTAAGTGAGTTTTTGAAAAGTTAAGCATTACTATCTATTGATGGGTGGCTGTAGAACGATTAGGCTCTTTTTTGTGACTAAGCCTCTTATAGTATAGGTAATCAGAGGAAAACTCCGAATATCCAAAACCTCATTAGGCTTGATGGGTTCTCAAAAAATCCGTCTGGAGTGCTTACCACGCTCCGAGCCTCGCTTCTCCAATTTTCTAAAGCTCAAAAATCGGCGGTATATGTAGGCTAGGTTTTCTCGCATTGCATGCCGAATTTCATGTTATGCGAATTGGTTGAATGCGGAAAAGTTATAGCTGAAACGAAGACGTAGTTAGAGCATAGAGGTTAAAGAGGTGATAGTGTGTCTGAGGAAAAGATTAAGAGTATCGTGAATGGTTTTGGTGAAGCGTTCGTGAAGAGAGATGTGGAGAAGATGCTTTCCTTCTTTGCAGAGGATGCGGTCTGGGTTTCGCCTGTGGGCACTTTCAAAGGCAAGGAAGAGCTAAGGCGTGTCTTGACTTGGGATACTCAGATTTGCCCGATTGTAAAGGCTAAGCGTTCTGGAATTGAACTCATGGTGAAAGAGAACAAAGCTGTTACCGAGGGCATCTCCGAGGGCTTGGTTGAAGGCAAAAAATATGAAATTCTTACCGTTACTGTGTTTGAATTCAACGGTGACAAGATTCAGCAAATTAGACTTTTCTACGATAAACTGTCCATCATCAAACAAGTGACGATGCAATACAAAGGAGTCACGGGTTGGTTCGCAAAAAGACTAGTCAACTACATCGTAGGACGTGGCGAAAAGGGACTGCGTTAACATTTATTCTCCAAGAAAAAACAACAACAAAACAGAAGATACCTCTATCAGTCCTTTCGAGTCGTTTTTGGTTTTGCGGAAAAGTTATAACCGAAAGCAATTAGACACAGAAACAATAACGAACTACTGTTGGATGGAAAAAGCATGGAGAACATGTGCAGACGAATAGAGGAACACTTGCTCTCTCTTCATTCTTTAGTAAACAATGTGAAGGACATCGGTTATGCCACACTCTGCTCCAACCGAAGAATCCCTATCACAGCCTACAATCAAGCCTACAGAGTGAACGTTACCGAGTCCGAAGCACAAAAGCTGATTACAGATGTCATTGGATATTACAAGTCCATGGGGGTTAATCCCTGCTTTGTGGTTTCCCCAGCTACTCGTCCCTCAACCTTTGCCAACTCCCTTCTCGATGCTGGCTTCAAACTTGTGCTAGAAGAAGATGCTATGGTTCACGAGGGAGAGAGTAAGAATTTCAGAGGCGTTCCTGATGTAAATGTTGTTTCTAGTGATGGAAGTCTGCTTGATGTTTGGACAGATGTTAACATGAAAGGGTTTGGAATTCCTGTTGTCTTGCGTGACGCTTTCCTAGATATGTTTGAAAAAGCGATTCAATACAAGGGCACCAAGTCTTATTTGGGATATTTTCAAGGTAAGCCTGCAGGAGTCTGTGGACTCGTATCTTTCAACAATGTGGGAGGCATCTTCAGCGTTGGAACAGCTCCAGAATACAGGAACAAAGGAGTAGCCACAGCACTTCTGCAAAAGGCAATAGCCGATTCGTTGACCATGGGCAATAGTTTGCTATATCTAATTACTACGAAAGGAAGCGATGCTGAAAGACTTTACACCAGCCTTGGTTTTCAAGTTGCCTATACTCATCGTCGCTATCAACTCCAATTGCAAAAGCAATAGCGAAGCATAAGAATGAAAAAGTGTAATGGAACAGTTCTTTACCGCAGTTTTTAATGAACTGCTTAACTTGTTGATGTCTAGGGAAAGCGAATTTCAGAAGACAGAGTTCTGTTTGCGGGAGAAATCCAAAACAGAGATTTTAATCAATTGCTTAAACTTTTCTTCTCAAGCTCCATGAAAAGAAGACTAATTTAAGCTCGTCTAAAGCGGATTTTCGGAGCATTTCTCCGATTATATATAGGTTGACTCGTTAGTACATTTTTCGTCCAAAGCAATATGTTATAGAATATGTTGCATTATTTTTTTATTAGTGGTTCTAGGTCTATTTCGAATGCTGCTGTTGGGTTTTCAAGTTCAAAATTGTTTAGGACTTGTGGGTGAATCTCGCCTAAAACGCCCAGCTGCTTGCCATTGACGATTATGGCGGCTGTTCTGCCCTCTAGGAAACTTGAGTGTTTAGCTTCTTTTATTTGCCATTTCAATCCCAAATTCGCGAGAAAAGCCTCCACAATTGATTTTATCTCGGTGAAGTTCGCGGTGGAATGCGACGAAACAGCGGCTACATGAAGTCTCCTTTCGCACATGGTTTCTATTCGCTTGTTTATTTTTCCAACATCTGAGGCTTCGAAAAGTCGTTGTGGAAAGCTTTCGCTTTTGTTGTCAGCCAAATTCTTCATCAGTCCAGGCAGCAGTGATTGCCGCATTATTGTGTAGTCCAGGGAGACGGGGTTGGCAAGTTTTATTGGGTTTTCTGGTTTAGTTCGCATGAACTCGTAGTGTACGCGTTCGTTTGTAAGCGTGAAATTCATGGCTTCCAAAAATCCTAAGCCTATCATTATTTGACGCACAGTGTTCGCCAGTCTGTGAGCTGGATGCTGTTCGCCGACTGTTACAGCCTTGGGAATCGTGGGCTTCAGTTTGTAATAGCCGTAGCCTATGGCGACTTCTTCAACCAAATCCACTTCATGCAATATGTCAATTCGGTAAGCAGGGTAAGAAACTTCCAAAACTCCATGGCTCATTTTCTTTGCGTTTAATCTGCATTTTTGCAAGCACTTGATGGTTTCTGCTTCTGAAAGCCTCAAGCCGAGAAGCTCATTTGCATAATCAACTCTCAGCCTCATTTTCTCTGGGCTAAGGTTTGGCGAAATCACTGTGCGGTCAGAGTATTTCACGTTAACTTTTTCGAGTGTGCCACCCATGTCCGCCAAAGCCGTGGCTAAAACGTTCAAGCTCTTTTCAACAGCCTCATAGCTTGTGCCAGTAACGTCCAAAAACAAGTTTCGCGTGTCGGCATCCACTCTCGTTAACTCGCCATTTATTATTGGAGGCATCGAAAGAACTGCGCCATCTTTGTCGATTAACAATGGATATGTGGGTGACCAGTCCACAAGATGGCGGTAGTCCATTCCTTTCTCGTGTTTCTCTAAAATTTCCTTCAGATTCATCTCTTCAGTCTTGCCCAAAGGAACAAACTTCACACTTGCAGGTTCGACAGCCGTGAAAGTGAAAGGTGACTTGACCACATCTAAGTTGTGAATGCCAATAGACGCTTTTTTGCGGTCTCTGCCAATTCCCCAGTGAAGGTCTTCCTGAATCTCCATTAACTCAACAACGGCATCTTCGTCAAGCTTTATGTTACGAACTACGCCTGCAAGCATGTACGGTCTAACATTGGCAACAGCCTCATCTATGATTAGCGTGGTTTTCGGCGCATTTACAGTGTATTTTGGCAATCCAGTTTCTAATTCCAAGAATCCTTTCAAAGCCCTGGCGACACCTGCGTAGCTACAAAAGTCGATGCGGTTTGGATTATACTCGGCTTTCACGTAATCTTCGGTTATCTCCTCTAAGTCGAAGCCAATCCATGGCAGATTCCTAGTCAAATCCTCAATCGTGACTTTCTTGCCCATGAACTTGGAAAATCTTTCCTTGTAAAGCGTTATCACTGGCATAATGGCGTCCTCCTGAGCCATTCAAGGCGATTACCATAAAGCGTTCTAATATCATCCACGCCAAGCTCAATCATCGCTATACGCTCTAGTCCACCGCCCCACGCAAGCACTGGATACTTAACGCCGACGGGAGCGGTAACTTCTGGTCTGAAAATGCCCATTCCGCAGAGTTCCATCCACCGCTTAAGTTTGGGATGGTAAACCATTGCTTGGGCTGAAGGTTCAGTGTATGGGAAGTAGCATGACCAAAACTCCACTTTTTTCAGTCCCATTTTCGCGTAAAAAGCCTTTAATGTGCCCATTAAATCTTCAAGTGTCACGCTTTTATCCATGACTATGCCTTCTATCTGATAAAACTCTGGAAGATGCTTGTACGTGACCTGCTCGTTGCGGTAAACCCTGTCAACAGAAAACACTTTTACTGGCGGCTTTCGATGCTGAGAAAGATACTTTATCGTTTCAGCTGTTGTGTGCGTGCGTAAAACAAGCCTTTTCGCTTCAGTGTGACCCCACTTGTAGTGCCAACCCTTAGAGCCCGTTGTCCAACCGTTCTCATGCGTCTTAGCAACAGCATTCACTATGTTTTTTGAAGGTAATCTTCCAGCCTTAGGATTAGCCAGATAGAACGTGTCCATCATCTCGCGGGCTGGGTGGTCTTGAGGCTGGAATAAAGCGTCAAAGTTCCAGAAGGCAGTCTCAACCAGTGGTCCACGGATTTCCGTGAAACCCATTTCTAGGAAGATTTCGCGAACACGATTTATAATCTGCTGCAACGGGTGACCCTTGCTTGGGTAGACAACTGGTCCGGGCGCGGTAACGTCGAATTTTCTCAGTTTTGTTTCGCGCCATTTCCCCGTAATAATAAGTTCAGGCGTCAGCTGAGTTACTTC
>JAIMAA010000023.1 GCA_023512225.1 Candidatus Bathyarchaeota archaeon | reverse complement strand
ACCTTGAAGTACGCGAAGACAATCTTGCCGCGCTAAGGCTTTACCAGAAACTTGGATACAAAAAAGTTGCGCGCCTCAAAGGCTATTATAGAGATGCAAATGGAATATACTTAAGAAAGAACTTAACCTAACTTCAACAAATTTAGTTTTGTTTTCTCATCAAAGACCCTCTGCAAGTTCACTCCAGCACCTTCAATTATCACAAGCTCTGCTGTAGCGCCAACATGGGAATCCTTCATTAAATGTCCGCCATAGGCTCTGCCTTCCTCGTCTGAAACAACCAAATGCGCATGTATCATTATTTCGTCTTTTTCGTTGACTGCTATATTCCCCATACAAGAAGCAATCTCGAGAGGTCCTTCCAAATGGATGGATTTGTATCGTCCTTCATTGTAATAACCTAACACCGCATCTTTTAGGCTTCCAATCAAAACGAATATTCCTGCTTTCACGCTGCTTTCTTCCACTCGCTTTTTTATGGCTTCAGCTAAATCCTCGCCTTCGAGTATACGCGAAAAGTAAATTTTTCCAACCTGCCCCTTCAACATATTGCTCACCCTTTTTACACATGTTCACTTCTTTTCTTCTCATTTGAATTTTGATGCTTCTAAAGGTTTTGAGCGCAAACTCTAAATGAGCCAACGCTTAAAATATTGGTTGTGAAGGCAATTTGACTGGAAGAAAAAGTACTGACACGCAAGGACTAGTTAAGGCTATTGTAGTTTTACTTCGCAATACCACATGGAGATGCGGGAGACTAGAGCGCTCAATAGTCAACCATCTTTACAAAAGAAATGCGGGATTTGGAAAACCTGAAATGCCGGTAAAAGACATGCTTCAAACCTTTCAGGTTACTGGCAAAAAGAAGAACGAATTTTTGGATGCAATTAAACGGTTGGAAAGAAGGAATATAATAAGAATCTTGAAGTTCTGAACATCCGTAAACTTAACTACTATTAAAATGCCCTTTCTTCTAGGACTTTTCCAAGAGTTCCTTTGCGTTCGCAATCCATTTTTCGGTGATTTTTGGCGAAATCTTCAGTTTTGCGCCTAAATCGTTTGCTGAAGCCTTAGCTAAGTCTTCGACGGTGTTTATTCCCAGAGCTTTTAATTGCGCTGCTCTTTTTTCTTTTATACCTTTTACTGTTGTAAGCTCAATTTTTGGCGGTGTCACTTCGACAACCGTTTCGGGTTTTGCTTCTTGCACAATCTCCGTAGTAGCCGATACTGGCGGCGGTGGTGGCGCTTCGATTGTTACGGCTCTCGCTTTTGGTCTTAGCGTATAGCCTAACCCTAAGAACAGAAGACCGAATACTGCGGTGGTTACAGCTGACAGCTCTCTTAATTCAAATGGATAGGCGATGAATATTCCAGTCACAACGAACAATATTATTGCTACTCCGTAAAGGGCGTAATCTGAACGCATACTAGTCTTCTCCCTAACCCTCTATGTTCTATGGATTGGTTTAAATAATTTTCTGAATTTTAAAAGGTGAAAAATGGAAATTTTGTTGTTTTTGTGTCTTTCTGTCAGTTTCAGTCTCACTGCCTGAGCAGTTTCTCTTCTGGCGGCGGTTTTCTTATTAATCCTTCTTTCATTAACAGTTTCAAAGATTCTCTGGCGTTTTGAATTATCGCAACCGCTTTCTCGTAGAGCTCCTGTTTGCTTGGCTTAACTCTTGCTACGCCTTGGTCTATGGATTTTAATGCGCACGCTACTGCTTCTCTTGGGAAAACCTCCCATTCTTCCATCCTTGGCAAAATATCTTCCTCGTGCATTCCGCGCTCTTCTGCAAACTTTGCGAGTTCTTGGGCGGCTGCTATGCACATGTCGTCCGTGACAGTTTTCGCCTTCACGTCCAAGACGCCTCTAAATATGGCTGGAAAACCAAGACTGTTGTTGACTTGGTTTGGAAAGTCACTTCTACCTGTGGCTACAATTCGAGCTCCTGCTTCCTTTGCTTCCCACGGCCATATTTCGGGTATCGGGTTTGCGCAGGCAAAAATTATTGCGTCGTCAGCCATGGTTTTAACCCATTCAGGTTTTATTGTGCCTGGTCCTGGTTTTGATGCAGCTACGACTGCATCTGCGTCTTTGAAGGCTTCGGCTATGTCGCCTTTTCTGCCTTCAGCGTTTGTTTTTTGGGCAAGTTCGTATTTCCATGGGTCTTCTTCTTTTGTTATGTCCTTTCTGCCAGGATAGATTATGCCTTTAGTGTCGACGAGTAAAATGTTGCCTGGTTTTATTCCCCATCTTATTAGGACGTAGGCTGTTCTAAGGTTTGCTGCGCCAGCGCCCACGAGGGTTATGAGGCTTTCTTTGGGTTTTTTGCCTACTATTTTGAATGCGTTCATTAAGCCAGCCAATATTACTGTGGCTGTGCCTTGCTGGTCATCATGCCAGACGGGAATTTGTAAGCGTTCCCTAGCTTTTTCGAGTACGTAGAAACATTTCGGTTTCTCTATGTCTTCCAAGTTTATGCCGCCAAATGTTGGCTCGATGAGTTCACATGCGCGGATTATCTCTTCCGGGTCTTTGGTTTTTAGGCACACTGGAAAGGCGTCCACGCCACCTAAGTATTTGAATAGTAAGGCTTTTCCTTCCATCACTGGCATGGCTGCCTCTGGACCGATGTCGCCTAAGCCCAAAACGCGGGTGCCGTCGGACACTACAGCCACGTAGTTCCAGCGGTTTGTAAGCTCAAAGGATTTGTCCTTGTCCGCTTGGATTTCTTTGCATGCAGCTGCCACGCCAGGCGTGTACCATATTGCAAAGTCATCTGGGCTTGCCACGGCGCATTTGGGCATGATTTGGACTTTCCCACCGTAAAATCTGTGTAGTGGTGGAGCTAACTGTGAGGGTTTTTTGGCTTTGGCTAGTAATTCTTCTACTGTCGGTTTCCTTTTTTCTTCTTTAGGTCTAGACATTTTTTATCGTCCCCTTTAAATGAGATGTTGTTGTGTTCTGGAATTTAGTTTTAAAGGTTGCGGTGAGTTTTAAAATGAAATATTACAAGAGTTGTATATTTACTCACTTGCTCTTATTGCGACCATGTTATTCTGAATAAGGATTTGCAAGTCATAAAACTTAATTTTAAACTTGTCATGTTTTTTAGCATTCTCTAATTGAATAAATCATTGGGTGCACTTCGTGTCGCCAATTTACAAAATTGCCCTGATATTACTCGCTGGTTTGATAGCACTATATGCGTTTCAAGCATATTATCCAGCGTTCATTTCCGTGTTTTCGAACAGTTTTCTCGCATTAATCGCTGGCGCAGCTGTTATCTGCTCGGGTTTTTCTTTGCAAAAATATTGGCATAAAGCCAAGGAACAATTTTCAATTGTTTGGCTGTTCTTCACGTTAGGATTGTTTCTTTGGTTTGTTGGCGAAGCCATACGAGTTGGCTATACGCTTGTGTGGAACATGGAAATGCCTTATCCGTCCTTGGCAGACTTTTTCTGGCTGGGTGGTTGCATACCTTTGTTTTTGGCGTTATACTTGTATGTTGAAATCTTCAGATCTGTGCTTTCCCGTGGAATATTAGCCGCTTCTATGACGGTTACTTTGGGCATGGCTCTCTTCATTTCTGTAAGCGTGATAACTCCCGTGGTTAAGACGGAAGATGTAATTACAAGAATCGTGGGTTTCCTTTATCCCATATTGGACACTGCGTTGTTGTCGATGACTTTTTTGGGTCTCTTAATTTTTCTTAAAGGAAGTCTCGGCAAATCATGGGCGTTTATCTGCTCTGGCGTACTCTTGAACGCATGGGCTGACGTGCTCTTCAGCTACACCGAACTGCGAAGAACCTACTATGCCGGGCATCCAATAGAGTTACTCTATGCAGTGTCGTACTTGTTCTTTTTACTAGCATTCTACATACACGTAAAAGAGCTTTAGGAGAAACAGCCCTTGGCTGAAGAACATGGTAATTTCAAGCGTGTTTTGTTTGAAGCTGTCGATGAGGGCTTGATGATGCTTGGAAAAAGCGGAAGAGACGCAGTTTATTTTCATCTGCAAAACTTGTATTCATTGAAGAAAGAAGACGTTCTGGAAAAGCCTGAAGCTTTTGTTGAAAGTTTAAGGAAGATTTTCGGGATGGGTGCCGAAGTAATCGAGAAAGCAATTTTGAAAAGCCTTTATGACAAGCTTGGACTGGGTTACGAGGAAAAAGAGAATTGGAATTTTGTAACATACTTGAACGAGGCAAAAAACGCGTTTAGGCAGAACTCAAAAGAGATTGTGGAAGTTTCTGATACAAGTGTAATTCTTTCTTGATTAGCGTATTCATAGTTTTCTTGCCTTGAATCCTAAAAGAACATGTTGCGTCTTTTGAAAACCTATTTTCTCGTATACGTGCCTTGCTGGAGCGTTATCCTCTGCAACCCAAAGCACGGCATCTTTTCCTAAATTAATTATTTCTTTCGCTAGAGCAGAGACCGCTGAAGTTGCGAGTCCCTTTCCTCTTAAAGAATCAATTGTGTATACTCCTCTAATGAGTGCCACTGTGTCTAGTATTTCTGAGGTGGTTGCTGTAGATGCTACCATGCAATTGTCGTATGCACCGTAGGCTATACCCTTTTCAATAGCGTCTTTAATTCTGTTTGCCCATTCCTCTCCAAAATTCTTTGCCACTTCCCTAATGTCCTCCATATCTAATCTTTTGACTTTATGCTGAATTAATGGCTTGAAATTTCTGACGGTTGTTTTCATGACCAGATATGTGGTGATTTTGCCTTTGCTTGCTTTGTCAGTTGGCTCTGTCGGCTCAAAGAACTTCCTTACGATTGTCAGATGGTGAGGTTCTATAACGAATGTTGGTTCACTTAAGTCAACATTGTGTATGAGTTGGGTTATGCTTTCCGCCGTTCCATAAGTGTGAACAATTCTTTTGTCAAATTCAAAGAGGTAACCACGTACATCATGGTTTTCGGTGGCTGTCCAAATCTGAGTTTTGTTTCTATCATATTTTAAGTCGCAAATTGTGAAGACATGTCGAATTTCGTCTTTATGAAGAAACTTTAGGAACTCTTCTTCGTTTCCTTTTTCGAGTTGAGTCGTTTTTAATTCGCGTGACATTTTGTTTCACAAGAAATTTAAACTTACACGTAATTGTTGAAAGAAGAAAACGTTTGGGAAATTTTACACTGTAAACTGGGGTTTAGTATCGTCTTTGTCTGTAGCCGCCTCTTCTTTCTCGTCCACCGTAGTCTCCGCGTCCGCCGTAGCTTCGTCTGCCGCCGCCTCGGAATGGGCGTCTTGGCTGTTCGTAGACTTTGGTTGATAGGTTGTTTTCCGTGTTTACTTCGCCTGTCAATGCTTCTTTTGCAACTTCTAATGTGCCATATCTGCCAACATTCAATCGCATGTTGCCTCTGAAAAGTGTGATGTAGCCGTTTCCAACTGTTATGGTGTCGCCTTCGTTGACTTTTTCGATGTTATCATCCCATAAAGTTAGGTAGACACATCCTGTTTCATCACCAATCAGAGCGTCGGACACGCGGTGTGGCGCACCGTCTCTTCCTGCGGCGATGTTTCTAATTTCGCTTTTGGAAACTACTTTTGCTGTGACGTTTACTGCTTTTGAGGCAGGAGTTAATTCGCCTACTTTCACGTCTACAGGTTGTTTAGGTCCTGAAAAACCTTCAACTGCCAAATTTCTTCAACACCTTATATTTTGACAAGACACATAACATTGCATAGACACTTAAGGCTTACGGTTATGTCTTTTCATATTTTTTGGGGGTAGAATCTTTTTGCAGTTGTTATGTTAAATATTGAGGTTTGATTATTAGGTTTTGTCGTGTGTTGGGATTCATAATCTATAAGTTAAAGTATAGTCTCTTGATATTCGCGATAGGCAATGAAAGCCGCCGCAAACATCAACCGCCGAATTCGGATGCTCTTCCACACGTTAGGCTTAAGCTGCCTAGGCGGCGCAATATTCCTCCAAGTGCTGGTTTTCGCGGACATCGCAAACCGTGGATACTTTATGGCGGTGGAAAACAATCCTGCAATCCTAACATTCGAGATTATCTTAACGGCTTTCGCCCTAATCTACTTCATATACATATACCTACGTTTTATACGCTCAATAAGATGAACCGTTATAACTTAATTTTCGGAGTTTTCTTCTAGTTTCTGCAAGGTTACAAGGAAATGATGATAAACCTTAAATTGTCATCCATAAAACTCATTCAATAATCCCTTTGTTAGGTTGTGAAAAAATGAAAAATCTCAAACATTTAGCAACATTCATAATTATCTTGACTTTCACACTGACATTTGCTCGTAGTTCAACAGTGCAGTCGACAACCGACTTGCCTATGTTTTTCTCAGAAGAGTATGTCGGTATTTCAATAATAATAAACGCGACGCAGAAAACTCTTCCTAGCGAAAATCTAACAGTAAACCTATGGATTAAGTGCACTTCTGCCAACGTTAAAATTGGCTATTTGAACTTCAGCGTTTATGGCTTCTTAAAGGGAGAAGAACAAATTCCATTGAACACTACGAGCATGCTACTAGATGAGTCTTTATCCTTTGATGAAACAAGAGACTACAATTATGACATTCTGATACCCGACAAAATTTGGGGTGCAACTTTCGGCGAATTACATCTCAGCTACGCAATCGCTGATGACTCCTACAAACGAAATGCAGGCTTTCCCATGACAATTGTCGAAAACACCTACTTAGACGAGCTTGAACAGCAACTTGCAAGTTTAAATGAGACTTATCAGCAGTTGAATAGCACCTATTGGGAGCTCCAGCAGAACTATACTTCACTTCAAGGAAATCTAGGTCAACTTGAGAGCACACGGCAAGCGGTAATCGCCTTGGCGGTAGTCACTATTTTCTTTGTAGCTACGACTGTGTATCTGATTGTGCGAAAGCCAAAGCAGTCTTGGTAGCGCTTTACTTCCTCATTTTATTTTTTGTGCAGTTTTTGCGCGGCGATGAATGTTAAGCCTTGCTTGGTTAGGGCTTTGGCTGTTCGGTTCACAGCGTCGTGTTTGTCCAAAAAGTTGCGCAGGAGTTTTGGCATCAACCCTTTTTCAAGTATTTCTTTCTTTGGAATGAAATAGTCCAAAATGTCTGACGGGTGGTCTCGGGTCTTTTCAATTTCTGGGTCTCCGCCTTCATGTTTAGCGCTGATGTTTTTGACGTGGTCTGCCAGTTCTACTAGCTCGTTGAGTCGGTCGTATGGTTGCCTAACAATGCTTTTGTAGGCTTCTGTTATGTGGTGTTCGATGCGAACAATGTCCTCGAAGTCGAAGGCTTTTCGAACATATGCTGAAAGCTCAATTGTTTCGTTGTTGACAGAGTTTGAAAGGTTAAAACCAATAAGCGGCGTTGTGCCATCCTTTCGACTCAAGAGTTTAGCAGTCAACAGAGTCCACAAAATCGAATATGGATTATCATTGCCTAAAAACACGGAAATCTTGAATTCAATATCCACACCAAGTTTGTGCAGCAAATACCCCAAAAGAACAGTGCCCGAATTTGTGTTCAAAACCTGCTGCACGCCATACTCAGTATAATAGTAGAGCAGTTCGTCAACCCACTTCAAAGCGTACTCGTTCGGAGCGCCAACACCACCAAAATATCCAGTTATGGTTTCAGGTCCGCCTAAGTGAACATTTATGGGTTTACCGTTTGGTCCAGGCATGGTTCCCTTTGTGTCAAGAGTTTCCACGAATGAAGCGCCTATGATTTGCATTGCCGCCATGGTCGCAAGCAAGTCATCATCTTCCACTTGCTCTTTCATGTTGCGAACCCTAATGTACCTGCCAGGCATGAGGTCTTGCTGTTTTATCGCGTGTTTGGCCTCTTCAATCAGCCATGGGAAAAAGTTGAAAGCGCTAATTTCCAATGTCACCGCGAAAGACTCGTCAAACTTCATGGAATCTGCTTTTTCTCCCAAAATTTTTCTCCGATAATCAGATATGCTTATGAAGGAGTTTTTGTCACGCTGCTCAATCAACCATTCAAGGTCTTTAACAAAAGGCGACTTCCTTTTCTCAAGACGCCCGATGAGGTTTTCAAGCTTGCGAGACTCCTTAGCCTTACGGTTAATCTCATCCACGCCACCATGTTTTTCGACAATCTTAAACAAGCTATTCGTGAGAGGATTATTTTTTCTAAGTAAAAACTCGTTAACTTCTCTCACGCTTTCCTCATTTACTCGCAATCTTTCCTCAATCTTACCCAAAAGAGACATCCCCATACAATCGTTAGTCTTCAGAACTCTCGTAATTTAAGTATTTTCACTAAAATTGGAAAAATTGTGAATCTGTTGGCGGAGTTGGTGGTGGGGATGGAGGCTCTCCTGGAGGCGGCGTAGGCGTAGAAGACTCCTCGCCCATGGTTGGCGGTTTTTCAAGCACCTGCTTTTCTGCTTTCTTCTTCCGATAAACGTAGATTGCACGGTATATTAGCACGGCTCCTACGAGCGTGAGCGCTGAGTATATGCCTATTGTTAAAGCGTACGTGAAGTAAGTAAAACGTACATTTGACGTGTTATATGTGATTACTATATTGTAAGAAAGCGTTTTTGGAGAACCAGACTCTACGTAATAAACCGTCCAATATTGCCTATCCTCCAGCATTAGCCCGGTTTCCCGGTCATATATTATTTCAAGTTTTCCGTAGTAGTCAGCGGGTATTACACTTCCATAAAGTGAGATGTTTTGAGAACAGTTAAATTCTATGTTGTGCGCTACTAACGTGTTGAAGAACATCCATCCATAACACCTTAAGCCAGAGTCAGACAAAGTGACTGTTTGGTTTAAAATGTTCAGCGTGTCTCCAGCTGAGTGCCCCTCATCAATCCATAAATCAAAGTATTCGCCATGAGGTGGAATTTCTGGCGTAGGCAAAAGTTCTTCAACAAAAATTGCTGAGCGGTTGATTAGGCTTACATAAAATGTCACCGAAGTTGAGGCTATTCCTGCCATCATAAACCTTTCTGTAACTTCAATATACGTTGCATTGACAATGTTGTTAGTGCTCAGCACGAATTGTCCTTGTACAGAACCATATCCTGGAACGTTTGTCGTATAAGAATACTCAGTACGTAAAAACGGAAAGGGCACTGGTTGCCTTCCCATGACAAGCACATAGGGAAGAAGCACCACTAAGAGAGTTTCTGAAAGAACAACGAAGAATATTAAGATTTTACTGCGGGACATCTGACGCTTTCTCAACTTTAATTAAAATGTTATTCCTTTTAGGCAGAAAAAGTTTATCCAAAAATCAGTTTTTATTAAAAAGTGGCAATTTGTGATGTCATAAAATTCTATTCAAAGCTTAAATGATATAAATGCATGGTTAACTAGTAGGTGACGATAAGCCATGTTTAAACCTGAAGGAATTCTGCCCGCCTTAGTTACACCGTTCACAGACGATGGAACAGCAGTTGACGAAGAAAGACTGCGCGCCTTAGTTAACCATTGCATCGAGTTAGGCGTTCACGGAGTCGTCCCCTGCGGCACCACAGGCGAATTTGTCAACATGACAACAGAAGAGAAAAAGCAAGTCATAAAAACTGTCGTCGACGAAGTCAACGGCAGAGTCAAAGTTGTCGCCGGAACAGGCGCAAGTGGAACAGACCACGCTTTAGAAATGACAAAATACGCAAAAGACGTGGGCGCAGACGCCGTTTTAATCGTCACGCCGTTCTATTTAAAGCCTGCAGACCGTGGAATCTACGAACATTACGATACAATCGCAAGCAAAGCTGACATGCCGATAATCCTCTACAACATTCCACAATGTACAGGCTTGCCATTACCTTGGCAGATGGTTGAAGACTTGGCTCAAATCCCAAACATAGTCGGCGTGAAAGACAGCAGTGGACAACTAAGCTTCATATTGGCGGTACTGGAAAAAGTCAGAGACAAGATAAACGTCTTATGCGGACATGACGAAGTAGTTGTGGCAGCATTAGCTGCTGGCTGCAGTGGAGCAATTCTTGCAAGCGCAAACGTGATACCAGACATTTGGGTGCAAGTCTACAACCACATCAAAAACGGCGAACTGCAAAAAGCCCGCGAACTCCAGTATAAAGTACAGAAAATAGCCAGAATAATAGCTGGAAGCGGCGCCGTGGGCACGAAGGAAGCGTTAAACATGATGAAAATCAAAGTCGGACCAGTCCGAAAGCCATTGAGCGTAGGCGGCGAATTAACCTATGAGGCGAGAGAAGAATTACGCTTAGACTTGGAAAAAATAGGAAAAATAAAGCCTAAAACGGTAACTTTCGAAATCGCCGAGAAACCACTAGAAGAACGTTTCATGGCGGTAAACATAACGCCAGAAGTCATAAAAGACTTCAAACTGCGCGTTGGCGAAGCTCTGGCTGGAGGAGGCGCAGAAGTAGCCCACATAGACCTTATCATTGGAAAAAGCGACGGACCAATCGGCGAAGCCTTCGCAAAGGCTAAAGCAGCACCTACACCTGGACACGAGCCATTATTAGCCATTTTGGAGCCAAATCTCTCCGTTAAACCGGTAACGCTTATCGTTCCAACAGTTACTATTACGAGCATGCGTCAAGCGAGCATGGTTTACGGTCCAGCCCAGACAGCCGTTGCAAAAGCGGTAGTTGACAGCGTTGCGGACGGAACCATCCCAAAAGAAGCAGTTGAAGATTTGATTATCATTGCAAACGTTTTTGTGCATCCCACCGCCATTGACAGACAAAGGGTTTACATAAACAATTACAAGGCCATGCGCCACGCAATACGCAAGGCAATAGAAGGCAGACCCAACATTGACGAGTTGATAGAGAATAAAGACCGCTCGAAACATCCATTTAAATACACGCCATAGTGAAGAACAGTTGACAAAACAGAAAATAAGCGAAGGCGACTACATACTTCTCTATTTGAATCAACGTAAAACTTACATGGTTAAGGTTGAAACTGGCAAGACTTTCCACACGCACAAGGGCTTCATAAAATTTGACGACTTAATCGGCAAAGAATATGGCTCAGCAGTTCAAAGCAGTTTAGGCATCGAATTCGTAGTGTTGAAGCCTCTTCTCCGCGATTTCATAATGAAGTCGGCCAGACAGACACAGATAACTTACCCAAAGGACATCGCCCTAATTGTAATGTTCAGCGGAATAGGACCTGGAAGCCGCGTCGTGGAAGCAGGGACTGGCACGGGCGCATTAACAACCGCTCTGGCTTACTATGTCAAGCCAGAAGGCAAAGTTTACAGCTACGAAATCCGAGAGGAATTCTCGAAAACAGCAGAGAAAAACCTGAAACGTGCTGGTTTAATCGACTTTGTAGAATTAAAAAACAAAGATGTAACAGCGGGAATAGACGAAAATGATGCGGACGCGGTAATTCTTGATTTGGCGACTCCTTGGCTTGTCATTCCCCACGCATATAACGCACTGAAGCCTTGTGGAACATTGGTTTCTTTCAGCCCGACAATTGACCAAGTTGTCAAGACAGTTGAAGCCTTAAGAGAGAATTGCTTCGTAGACATAGAGACAGTGGAATGCTTAATGCGCGGTATGCAGACGGAAAGGGGAAAGACCAGACCGCAGACTCTGATGACTGGGCACACGGGATACATAACATTTGCCAGAAAAGCATTTCGCGGTTCTGATACTTTAGCAAAAGAATGAGCAGTCATATGTTGTTTTGAAATTTCCGTTCACTCTGTTATCCTAACGTGTCCGCATCAATAAAAAAATAAAGAGGCTCTCTCGTTTCTTATTTTGCTTCTTTTTCGGATGCCCGCCTTGAACCTTTCAGCAGGTTTTTCCATAAGGGTATAATTCCTCTGTTAAACAGCAAAACTATCCCAAGCGAAACAAAGCATAACGGCAAGACAACTATCAGTCCTTGGGCAATCCAAAGCATGCTTGCAGAAAGAATTTTCGTTACTGGCTCTAATGAACCGCCTATTCCAGCGTCTGAAGGTTTCTTCTCCTTCAAGTTTATGGTAATTGATGAGAACTTCTCCTCTAGCGTAATGTCCGACGCGTTTACCGTTTCAACGCTAATGTTTATGTAGGTAACCGTTCCATTCGAGTCAATTATTGCTCTCGCGTTAAATGTGAAGGATGTCACGTTTGCTGGAGGTATTTTACAAAGCATTTGTCCACTCCACGCGTCGTCTTTGTAAGTTATGCGTAGAGATTTCACATAACCATATTTTTCGTCGGTGAGAACCGTAAGCCTGTCAACAGTGTCTTCAAACGCGCCTTTTTCTAGCTCGCCTTCAATGGTTTCCGTAATTAGTTGATACTGCGTCTGCGACGTTGGAGAAAAGCTCTGAATGCTCCTTAAATTGTTCCCGCTGTCCTCGCTACATATGTACAATGACGCAGAATACTGTGGTGTGTGCCTTGTACTAAGATAAATAGTTAAAAGCAAAACAGCCGTGCTCAATGTTACTGCAGCGACGATTTCCTTCTTTTTTACACGCATATTTTCCACCAAAAGGCATTATGCAGCCGATTTCTATAACACTATACTTTAGAACATTATCGTTCTAAAAGTGGTACAAACGCTGATGTGACATTCTAAACCTAAAAAACAGATACGCAGTTAACGCAACCGCAAAACTAAAGCCAAAAAGCCCTAACTCAACAGTCAACTGTTCTCGTGGTCTTCCATCATAAATACTTTTAAGAGTGTCCATGTCGCGTTCTGACCTCACATATAAGCATATGCGGCCGTCTTCAGTTCTAAATTTAGCAAACGTAAAAAATGGAATCAGAACTGTCAATAGTCCAATAGTCACCGCAACTACCGCATACAGTAACGCTTTCTTCATTTCATCCATCATCCACATTTTATTTGATAGGAGTCAGTTCTTTTAAGTCTACATTTTAGAACACAATGATGACGCTTCATAGAGGCTTTGCCCTCCATAACCTAATTGTTTCAGACCAAAAAGCGACGGATGCGATGGCGCCAAACGTGAGGGCATAGAAATTGGGCGCTATCTGAGTTACAATACATACGAAAAGATATGTTGCCAGCATTGTTGAAAAAAGAAGTGAATAGAACAGGTATCGGGGAACAAGGAAGCGTCCTATGTGCGTGAAAAAACGTAGAATGCCAACTTTTATCTCTTCTTTCAGTACGTACTCGCCAGTTCCCTTCTTATGAACAAGTCCTAAGTCTTGCAGTTTCTCAAGATGATGCACCGCTATGCTGGGGCTTGAAAAACCTAAAGCGCGTTGGACTTCGCGAACGCCAACCATATGTGTGGGTTGCTGCAGCAGATACCAGTAGACAAGAAGCGTTTTGCCTTTTAATTCGGATTCTAATAACGCCAAATCAAATTCATGCGAAGCCTTGGACATAAACCGTCGCCAATCATCATTAATAAAGCAAGTGTTTAAAAGCCTGATTAAAGTGTTCTTACAGCGATTTTGAATGATGTACTAAGGATTAGGATAAAATAGAATAAGCTCATTTAACAATAAAGTGTTTAAGTATAAACATTAATTTAGCCGATTCACTCATTGTAATGGGGGAGAAGGGTATGCTTGATAAAACACCTTCAGTCATCTTGTTAATGTTATTATTAACCACTGTGTTTGCTGTGACCGTAAATTTTCACTCCGCGAAGGCATGGACTGGAACTGTTTACATTAGGGCTGATGGCTCAATAGACCCCTCCGATGCGCCAATAGAGCGTGTCGGAGACGTCTACACATTAACTGGAAGCATCACGAGCAGTGCTGATGGTATTGTTATCGAAAGAGACGACATGGAGTTAAACGGAGCCGGTCACATTGTTCAAGGAAACGGAGAAGTCCATAGAGCCGGAGTGCGTGTTGTTGCTAGACACAACGTAACAATCAAGAATATAGAGGTCACAAAGTTTTACAGTGGCATCATCCTTGATACATGTCAAAACTGTAGCGTTATCTGGAATAGTTTGCATCAAACGATGCTCTATGGCAAAGTTAATCTTGCACTTTACAATTCACACTACAACAACATAGCTGGAAACAACTTAACAGACAATTGGATAGGCATTGACATATCTACATCAAGTTATAACACTATCTGCGAAAACAATGTGACTGAACACTCAACTGGCATTTATTTGCAATCCTCTTGCAACAATTCCATTTATCATAACAACATCATATTCAATAATAATCAAGTTGACATCTACGACTCAGCGAACACTTGGGATGACGGTTATCCTTCAGGCGGCAACTTGTGGAGCGATTACTGGGGTGCAGACTTGTACAGTGGCCCATACCAAAATGAGACGGGTAGCGATGGAATAGGCGACACGCCACACGTAATCGACGAAAACAACATAGACCGCTACCCTTTTTCTTACCCTCGAGACCCATGCGAACAGCAAGTTGTCTCTCTTGTTAATGGTTCAAGAGCTTACAACTATGATTTAGAATTAGAAAATATAGCGCTTGAACATTATGCCTTTCGTTCAGGCGGCTCTGCAGGCGCAAACGAAACTGCACATTGGATTAAAGAGCAATTCGAAAGCTTTGGACTGGAAGCATGGCTTGAACCTTTTGAATTTACAACTTGGGACTTGATGACTAAGCCATCTCTCTTGATTGATGATGATGGGAATTCTGCTACAACCTATGACCAAAATGTGATTAGCTCTTTCCAATGTGAGCATTACAGTTGGCCAACTTCCCCAAGTGGAGCCTTTGCTGACCTCGTGATTCTACCTCTACCAGACGCCGAGAGCTACTTTGAGATAGGCATGAATCCAATTAACACAACAGCGTGGAATGCCATAAACACTACTGGAAAGGTTGTCTTAATTGGCAGAGAAGTCCGTTTCAGTTCCAGCTGGCATAATACATACAAAAATAAGTTGATGGCACAACCGCCAGCCGCGATTGTTCATACATGGTGGTATGAGTGGATGTCTTTCACGCCTCTCATGTACAGTTCCACAGGCGGGCGTCCAATAAGCTCCTTTGGAGACTATTATTGGGATTTGGGCATTCCTGTAGGCTCTGTAAACTATGAAGACGGCTTGTGGATTCGAAATAGAGAAAGCAGCATGGACATCTCTGCTAACGTGTCTATCCGTTCAGTTATTGGCACAGGCACTCATTATAATGTCGTTGGAAAGATTGAAGGCTACACGAACCCGGAAAAGATGACAATCATTTCCGGTCATTACGACACAGTTATGTGTGCTGGCTTCTGTGATAATGGTGCAGGGACTGCTGGAGTAATAGAACTTGCAAAAGTTTTTGCTGATGCCGTTGAAAGCGGCGTCTATAAACCTGCATATACGCTTCTGTTTGTAGCCTTTGCAAGCGAAGAGCTCTATCTAGTAGGCTCGATAAACTATGTGAAACAACACAAAAGCGACATGGCCAACGTTAAGGCAGTCATTAATTTGGATTGCATAGGTAGTGATGAGTTTCGGGTTACAGAAACTGACCCAGTCAACGGTTTCGATTTGGATCAAGTTGTGTTAGAAGCTGCTCTGGACCTTGGCGTATCTGGTGAATTGGAATCGCCTGGGGGCTCTGATCAGGAGACATTTAGAAATCCATCTTGGGCTAACAGCATTTATTATCAATATTGGGGTCTTGATGCAAGCATCTCTGATGCAACACCAGTTCCGTCTAGCGCAGGGTTGATCTCGTTTCCTCTTCTTTACAGTGACGCTTGGTACATGGGCAGACCTGGTTGGATTCACACAGAATATGACAATTCAACTTCAACGTTAACATTAGACTGGGTCGAAGTGGCGGACCTTGAAAAGCACATTCAAATAGCCGCACTTACAACAGTGCGTGTTTCGCCTAATATTCCCACTTTACCTCGCAACATAGCCCTAATAAGCGTTATACCTGGTAAAACTGTTTCTGGACAATCATTTTTGGTGCAGGTTAGAGTAACGATAGAAAATCAAGGGGGTTATATAGAGCATGTAAATGTTACGGTTTATGCAAACACTACAGCTATTGTCACAATCGAGAACATTGCTGTCCATAACGGGACCTCAAATACTGTTATTTTTACTTGGAACACTACAGAATTTGAAAAAGGCAATTATACTATATGGGCTTATGCTTGGCCTTTTCCTGAAGAAACTACCCATGCAGATAACAACTGCACATTTGATGGTCTTGTTTTGATAACGATTCCCGGGGAGGTTGATGGTGATTTTAAGGTGAAGATGGACGATATAATTTTGGTCGTTGATGCTTTCGGTGCGACGCTTAGAACAGACGGTTGGTACTGGCACACACCGCCATGCGTGCTATGCCCTCATAACCCAAACTACGATACAGATGGTAACGGTAGAATAGACATGAATGACATAGTCATAGCGTGTACAAACTTCGGCAAAACCTATCCATGATATCTTGTGTAGTGGTGAAATTCAGCTAAGCGCCGTCCGAGTAACTCTGAAATTTCATCCATCTATTGTCAAGCTAATGCCTTCTCATCATCCGGCAACAAAATATTAGAAAAGCGAAAATAAAAATGTTCTTCGGTTAAGCTGCACTTGTTAACTATGATTTGCTTTTTTGTGACTAGAACGAGATTGCAGAAATTTTAAATACAATTATCGAGCTTAGTTTATTTTCAAGGGAGAGGCACACTTTCTATTGCTGGCTTGATTGGCTTCAGCAACTAACATCACGGGAGCCGATGAACTGTATTCTCCGAAGGTTTGCAGCCTCTTCTTGAAAATAATAAAGGAGAAGAAAGGAGGTAGAAAAATGAAATGCAAAGTAAGAGCGCTATTTGTAATTATGTTACTATGCGCATCAGTGATTTGCGGAGGGATATTGTCCATGCCAATTGAAATACAATCAAGCACCCACGTGTATCCAGATCATTTTCCCAGTCAAACATTACAGCAAGCAATATGGAACGAAACTGTAAAGGACGGCGACATAATAGTCGTGCGGCAAGGAACATACTACGAGCATCTACTTGTAAATAAATCTATAACCATTGAAGGTTTCGACCGTAGTGAAACAGTTCTTGATGGCGCGAATAACGGCACAGTTATCGACATAATGGCAGACAACGTAAAGATACTTGAGCTTACACTGCGGCATGGTAACCCTTACGGCATTTATCTTAATTCCACTACTAATTGCAATGTTACCCGAACAATAATAGAAAACAATGTCCACGGTATCGTAATAGACAACTCAAGCAACTGTTTTATGAGGGATAACGATATTAGATATAATACATATAACTTCGGAGTTCATGGTGCTCATATAACCAACGATATTGATATTTCAAACAAAGTTGACGGAAAACCCATATACTACTGGATAAATCAACTGGATAAAGAAGTTCCAATAAACGCTGGATATGTGGCATTAGTTAACTGCGCAAACATTACGATAAAAAATCTGTCTCTTAAGAACAACGTCCAAGGTGCACTTGTGTCGAGTTCAACTAACATAAAATTACATAGCTTGGACATAAGAGACAACATAATCGGAGTTGAGTTTGATCGGGTAGACAGCTCTATAATAGAAAATGTCTCAGTTGTAACGCCACCGTATGAGCCATTTCGTTTTGGATGTGCAGCTATAACCCTCAAATCTTCCACAAACAACTTAATAGTTGACAACTCTCTCCTACATCGGGGCTATGCTGGAATTGAACTTGAGTACCTTTCTGAAAACAACACAATCAATAACAATTTTATAAAAAACACGCTATATTATAACAAAGGTTTGGGCATATGCCTTTATAGTGACAGTAATACCGTTATAAGTAACACGATAATGGATAATGAATGGAGCATTTGGGTCTGGGGAAACAACAGCATTTTTTATCATAACAACTTCATTAATAATCCGCTTGGAGTGCAAATATGGGAAACTTGCTTCAATCTGTGGAACCTAACACGTGAAGGAAATTACTGGGATGACATAACAGGATTTTCTTTGGTCGACAGCAATGGGGACGGTATCATTGACCCTCCATGCAAAAAGCAGATTAATCCATACAATATTGACTATCATCCTTTGAATGAAACATGGAGTTCTGTCAGAGAAATTAACGCTACATTATGGCATATACTAAGGGAACCGGGAGACAAACAATACAATATCACATTGTACAGCGACAATGTCATTGCATCAAGAAAATTCACCCCAAACTGGACACAAGGATACGGATTAATAACTTTCAATATTACAGCAAGCACAGCCGGAATATGCTCTGTTGATGTTCCGAGAGCCAGACTTGATAGTCCAATTGAGCTGAAAATCAACGGCACCTTGGTTGACCATAACAATTATGACTTAACTGTAATAAATGGGACCCATTTGAGTCTTCGCTTCAACTATACAGAAGGAAGACACATGGTTGAAATCAAAGGGTACCAACTTGGCTTTGCGATAGGCGACATAAACGGCGATGGAAAAGTCAGCATGGACGATGTAATGATAGTAATCGATGCTTTCGGAAAAAAATATCCATAGACAACAGTACAACAGATTCGTCTAGTTTCCCCCTTCTTTTTCACTATTCAAAATTTTCTTGAATTAGCTTAACTCAATAGCCAAGAATAGTCTATAACCCTTCAAAAGTAAATTACAAGAAAAAACGCGTTAAGTTCTTTACAGCTTCTTAATGGTTTCAAGCCAAGATTCAACCTATTTATAAGGGGGGCTATAACCTTTCCAGAGCAACAAGAAGTAGTCAAGAATGTGGATTCTTATTTTTTAGCGTGTGCGATAGGGATTGGTGCCTTTATTTGGAGCCTAGTGTCTTTGTGGTTGGTTATTTTTGGTTTTTGCTTTGGGATTGACGGTGTGTGAAGATAATTGATTGTTTTGGAAGGAGGTGCATAAAAAGGGGGGAAGAGCGCGGTTTTTTGATTTTTATGGCGGCGGTTGCCAAGGTATGCTTGTTTTGCCGAAGTTGACTAGGGCGTTTATTATGTCTCCCATGTCGATTTTTCTGTCGCGCCATCTGTAGCGCGGGCTGTCGTCAACGTCGCAGTAGAAGTTCCATTTCGGATGGAACACTGGCATGCCGGCTTTGCATGCGTAGGAGCCGAAGCTGTTCACTATGGCGATTATGTCGTCCATGGTAACTCTGCCGTCGAAGTTAACATCACCAACAATGTACCTCCATTTCCACAACGGATATGCGTAAACTGGTAGCAACGAGAATCCGTTTATACATGTTAATGACGCACCGTAGAGTGGGTTATGATACCACCCATGCACCCAATCTCTCGAGTAAATGCGCTCCATTACTACGAACAAGGGAACCGTTGGAACATCTTGATAGAACATTATCATTACGTCATTGTATATTTGAGACAGTGATGATCCACTGGGTAGATAAATTGTTTCGTCTAGAAGTTCATCTATTGTTGAGTTGCTATATCGTTGAGCGCGTGGAAATGCTCCTTTACTGTGAGCATACGAGAACGCAAAGTTGCGTACATGCGCATAATCGGCTTGCCAACCATTAAAGAAGCATGGAACGAAATGGTCGTCCATGTCTCGGTTATATTGTTCCCATTGCACTCCCTTGGTCCAGAAGTGGATTTTGCTTGGGGTGGAAATCATTTCGCCAACTATGTTTCCTGAAGTTGCTAATTGTTCGGCTATAGCTTCTCTTATTTCATTTCCTTCATTGTAACAAATGATTACCGAAAAACCTACATCTGTTAAATTGACACCACCAAACTGCGCATTCTTGAAGTAGTATGCAACCAAGTCTAGGTCATAGGTATATTTTGTCACGTTGCAGTAAACGTACGGTAAGCCTGTCGGAGCAAACGTGCACGGCTGATACCCTTCGCCAATAAGCAAGTTTTGTATAATCCATGTAAAGTTGATCAAATGGGCAAATGCTTTTCTGACATTGCTGTTACTGAAGAAGTTTCTTGGAATGCCATCCTCATGAAGCTCGTCTTCCGGGTAGATTGTTCCATAGCGGTTGTCCAGCGTTGGTTCAATGTTGAACGTAAAGTGTAGAGAGTCTAACGATAAAACGGGTATTGGGAAGTACAATCTTATGCCCTCTAGTGTCGGTCCATATGGGTCTCCGTTCACGTGGAGCTCACCCACTCTGTAACGTGGAATTGCTGCCATATCACAGAATCCCCCCTTAAGATCTGTTATGCGTGAATCTGTGTCTTTTTGTCTCACCGTTACATTTTCAAGCCATCCTTTCGGTCTTATGCAAGCTGGAGGTATTGAACTGTCCGGGTATGGCGGATGTGGAAAAGGCGAAGGCCACCCTCTCCAATAATCGTCAAATTTAAAAATAGACCATTCACTTGTCCAGTTAAGCCTATCAAGTATGAATGGACCTGTCCCACAGACAACTCCAGAATCGCCTAGACCTACAACAGGTATAACATCAACGCATGATATAGATCGACGCCAATAAAGTGTCCAATTATTCCAATATCCAATCCATTCGCCAAGGCAACCTACACTTTGGGCAAGCGGATCAACAAAATCTCTCAACCACTCCTTGCTCATTATTGAAGCAACTGGCTGACACAAGACTTGAAGTACTCTTTCCAAGGGGTAACCAAGCGGTAGTGTTCCAACATCGTTCCAGAATGCTGGGCGCGTTCGTCCATACCAGTAGCTGCTTGGGTT
>JAIMAA010000022.1 GCA_023512225.1 Candidatus Bathyarchaeota archaeon | reverse complement strand
GTCTGTTGCTTCTGCGGTTACTATAGCCCCCTTATAAATAGGTTCAATCGTAGATTTGTCGCAAGTACGAAAATTTTTGTCAGTCGATTGCGATGGATTTTTGAGTGTTCGCTTGGCTGAGGAATTTGTTTATGAGGGTTTTTTGTCCTTTTATTATTGTGCCATTTTTTAGTATGTTAATTTGGAGGGTTGGGTTTAGGTCTGTTAATTCTACAAGGTCGACTGGCATGCCCAAGTCGAGTTCTATTTGGGCGTTGAGGTTTAGGAGTTCTTGGAATTTCAGTTTTGGGTTTGAGTGTATGCAGATGTCTATGTCTCTTATGTTGTTTCGTGTTGTTAGGCTTCCGAAGATTATGGCGAGTTGGATTCTTTTTTCGTTGACTAATGATTTTTTGAGTTTTTTGATTATTTCGTCTTTTTCTTTTGGGCTGATTTTGTAGAATTGTATTTTGTCATAGGCTGATTGCATATTTTCCTTTCACACTCCTTAGGAATTTGTCGATGACTTTGAAGTTGTTTTTGATGGAGCCATAGATTTGGGCGTCATCTATTGTCCAGTAGCGGTGTGTTAGTAGGTTTCGGAGGCGCATTATTGCGGTTAAGTCTTTGGCGCAGTCACATATGCCTTTTTCTTCCATTAGTTTGAAGCATTCTGAATAGGATTGTGGGGTATGTTTGAACTCTTCCGTTGCTATTTGAACACATATGCTTCCTAGTGATTCAGCTAATACTATGATGTGGTATCTGATTGCGTATTTTTCTTCGCGACTTAATTGAGCATACGATTTTGCGGTTAGTCGGTTTAGTTCGCCTTTGGATTCGAGAATTTCCTTTATTCTCTGTTTGAGGTGGTCAACGTTTATGGGCATTCTAACCAGCACTGAATAGATAATCTAGCTCGTAATAATAATGTTATTGTCCACTTAGATTTTAACTCGTCAAAGGGACTTAGGCGTTGATTGTATGAGTTGTTTGTTACGGGCTTAGTAGTTTTGTGTTTGCGATTTTGTTTGCGACGCTGTGGAATTTTTGGTTAAGAAGGAGTTTATCTTTCTGAATATCTATCTGAAGGCAAAAGTTTTATGATGTTGAGTGTTTAACTCTTCTCAAAAATGGAGTTTGACATACTTTGGATATTGTTGTTTGTGTTAAACATGTTCCGGAAACAGCAGAGGCAGAACTAAAAATTGATTCTAGCGGCAAGACAATAGACAAGGCTGGTTTAGTCTTTGACATTAACGAGTGGGACGACTACGCCTTGGAAGAAGCAGTGCGCATCAAAGAGAAGCTAGGCGGAACCGTAACCGCCATAACCATCGGTCCACAAGACAGCGAATCCACACTAAGAAAATGCCTAGCCCGCGGCGCAGACAAAGCCATACGTCTAACAGACCAGAAATTCGAAGGCTCAGACGCCTACGCCACAGCCAAAATCCTTCACAGCGTAATAAAAACCCTACACTACGACCTAATTCTCTTAGGCGCGCAAGCCGGCGACACCGGCAACGCCGCAACAGGACCAATCCTCGCCGAACTACTGGGCATTCCACACGCAACTATGGTCAAAAAAATCGAACTCGCACAAAACGCAGCCAAAATCAACCGTGAACTCGAAGGTGGCTTAGAAGAACAGTTAGAAATTCGCTTGCCCGCACTGTTCGCCGTGTCTACTGGCATAAACGAGCCCCGCTACGTCAGCATAATGGGCATCCGCAAAGCCATGCAAAAAGAAATCAAAGTCATGACGCTAGCAGACACAGGTTTGACAGAAAACGACGTTGGCATCGCAGGCTCATGGCTAAACATTGAAAAACTCTACGTGCCACCGGTTGAAAAACAAGCCGAATTCCTAAAAGGCACGCCTGACGAAATCGCAGCTAAAATTTTGGAAATTATCAAGTCAAAGGGGCTGATATAAAATGGCAAAAATCTTCGTTTTAGCAGAACACCGCCAAGGCATAATCCGCGACATAACATTTGAAATGCTCACCAAAGCCCGCGAACTAGCAGAAAAAACAAACGCTGAATTATGCGCGGTAATACTTGGCAAAGGCATAGCGGAACACGCTAAAGCATTAGCGGAATACGCCAAAACAGTCATAACAATCGACGACCCAAAACTCGAAAACTTCAACTCTGAAGCCTACAAAAAAATCCTCACAAAACTAATCGCAGAACACAAGCCTTCACTTGTCATGTTGGGACACACAAGCTACGGCGTAGAACTTGCCCCACGCCTAGCCACAGCACTAAACACGCCACTTGCAACAGACTGCATAGACATAGCATTCGAAGGCGACACGCTAGCGGTAACACGCCAAATGTACGGCGGCAAAGTCAACGTCAAAGCAACCCTACGCAAAGCAGAAACGTACATGGTCACTGTTCGCCAAGCAACCTTCACACCAAAGAAGCCAGAGCCACCAGCAAACGGGCAAATAATAACCGTGCCGTCACCGCTCACAGAGGAAATCACTGAAAAACGCTTCCTACAATACGTTTTGCCACCGCCAGGCGGAGTAGACATAACCGCAGCCGAAAAACTCGTAGGAATAGGACGCGGCATAAAAGACCAAGCAAACATGCCCCTCATGGAAGACCTCGCAAAAACATTAGGCGCTGTTCTCGCTTGTTCACGCCCAATCGTGGATAAAGGCTGGCTTCCAAATGACAGACAAGTGGGTAGTTCAGGAAAAACAGTCAAACCAAAACTTTACCTTGCCCTCGGCATAAGCGGCGCCTTCCAGCACGTTCTCGGCATGAAAAGCTCCGACTTGATAATCGCAGTGAACAAGGACCCCAAAGCGCCCATCTTCAGTTTCGCAGACTACGGCGTAGTAGAAGACCTGTTCAAAATTGTGCCTTCTTTGAAAAACAAGATTAATGAGGTTAAAGCGCAGAAGACTTAACTCTGAAGGAGAAAAAGAGCGAAATGGAATTCAAACTAAACGAGGAACAGTTAGAAATCAAGCGTGCGGCTCGCGAGTTTGCAGAAAAAGAACTCACGCCAGAACTCGCCTTGGAATTTGACCAGAAAGAAGAGTTTCCAATGGCTCTTTACAAGAAAGCCGCCCAGTTAGGCTTCACGAGCATGCGCATACCAACACAATTTGACGGACAAGGCTACGGCGTACTAGAAGACTGCATCGTAGTTGAGGAACTATGCCGCGTTGACCCCGGCTTGGGCGTTGCAATATCGCTTGGAAATCTCATGATACCCGAGGTGTTGCTAAAGCATGGCAGCGAAGAGCAAAAGGCGAAGGTTATTCCGCCTTTGGCGAGAGGCGACAAAATCGCCGCTGCAGCGTTCACCGAGCCGGAACACGGAAGCGACATCACCCGCATGGACTCAACAGCCGTCAAAGCCGGAAGCGAATGGGTAATCAACGGCGCAAAAGAATTCATAACCAACGCTCCAATCGCCGACTACTTCATACTCCTATGCCAAACGGACCCCAACGCGCAGCCTTCGCATCGTGGACAAAGCCTATTCCTAGCCGAGAAAGGCATGCCAGGGCTGGAAGCCACTAAACTGCATGGAAAGATGGGCATAAAACCTGCAGTGACTGGCTCATTATCGATGAGTGACTTGAAAGTGCCAGAGGCAAATCTTGTTGGCGAGCTGAACAAAGGCTTCTATTACACGCTGGAGCTTTTCGACGGAACCCGCATAACGGTTGCAGCGCAAGCGGTTGGAATGGCACAAGGGGCTTTCGAGAAAGCGTTGGCTTACGCGAAAACGCGAAAACAGTTTGGACAGCCAATATTCAACTTTCAAGGAGTTTCGTTCAAGCTGGCGGAGATGGCAATCAAAATTGAAGCGGCGAGGCTTATGACGTATAAGGCTGCGTGGCTGTATGACAAGGAAAAGCCGAATCCAGTCGCAACAAGCATGGCTAAAGCGTACGCAAGCCGAGTGGCAATGGAAGTCACAGACGACGCCATACAAATTTTCGGCGGATACGGCTACTTAGCAGACTATCACGTCGAACGCTTTCATCGTTGCGCAAAAATCACGGAAATCTACGAAGGAACAAGCGAAATCCAAAAACTAACAATAACCAACTACCTACAAAAACAACCCTAACCCAAATTCTTTTCCTTTTTTGGCAAACCAAAATAAAGACTATATATTCAAAACTTTTATTACTATTCCCTACTTCTTTCATTATTTCGTAAGATGGAAGTGAACATTTTGGTTGCTGAAAAATTGAAAAAAGCAGCGGTTGTCGGTTCTGGAACGATGGGTCACGGAATCGCCGAGCTTCTAGCTATGGCTGGATACGAAGTTACAATGATAGACATCAGCGACGAATTCCTAACGAAAGCGATGGAAAAAATCAAGTGGAGCCTCGACAAATTCGTGGAGAAAAAGCGAATCAGACGCGAAGACGCCGACGCAACACTAACGCGAATACACACAACAACCAGTTACGAACAAGCAACAAAAGACATAGACTTAGCCATAGAAGCCGTGCCCGAAAACATGGAATTAAAAAAGAAAGTGTTCACAACTCTCGATTCTCTTGCTCCACCACACGCCATACTAGCCTCAAACACTTCAACCCTAAGCATCACGGAAATGGGCAAAGCCACAAAACGCCCAGACAAGGTCGCAGGAATGCATTTTTTCAACCCTCCACATTCAATGGCGCTTGTCGAAGTAATCAAAGGCGAAAACACAAACCAAGAAACAATCAGCACACTCGCAGACCTCGCTAGAAAACTCGGAAAAACACCCGTGATCGTCCGCAAAGACGTAAGAGGCTTCATAGTAAACCGCATATTAGGCGCAGTTTTCAACGAAGCCTTCTGGGCTTTCAAGCGCGGCGAAGCAACAAAAGAAGGCATAGATGCTTCGGTAAAGTACACGGGCGGCTTTCCAATGGGCTGGTTTGAACTGGCGGATTTTGTTGGGCTGGATATTGCCTACGAGGTTGGAAAAATACTTTATGAGGCTTATGGAGAACGGATGAAACCGTGTGCCGAAGTAATCGACCCGCTCATTAACGAAAAGAAGTTTGGACAAAAAACGGGCATCGGCTTTTACGACTGGACAAAAGGCAGACCACGCATACCGTTCAATCTGCTTGACGAATACGATGTTGAAAGGTCATGGGCTGTAGCCGTAAACGAAGCCGCATGGCTCATCCACGACGACGCAGCAAACCCCACAGACATTGACACGGGAATGAAACTTGGCACTTACTGGCCTTCGGGACCATGCGAATATGCAGACAGAACAGGCTTGGACGTGGTGCTCAATAAGCTTAAGGAATTATACGCCAAGTATAACATGGAAATGTATAAGCCGTGTCCGCTGCTTGAAGAGTACGTGAACAGTGGAAGATTGGGAAAGAAAACTGGAAGGGGGTTTTACTAAATGAATTTTGAACTGACACCCGAACAATGTGCAATTCTGAACGCCGTTAGAGAATTCTGCCAGAAAGAGTTCAAACCAGAACTCGCCTTAGAACTTGACAAGAAAGAAGAATATCCAATGGAACTTTACAAGAAAGCCGCCAAACTCGGCTTTACAAGCATGTTCTTCCCGCAAGAATACGGCGGACAAGGATGCGGACTGCTTGAAACATGCTTGGTCATTGAGGAAATGTGCCGAGCGGACTCTTCCTTAGGCGTAGCCATATCCAGCGCAAACTTCGGCAGCGAATTCATCCTTGTCCATGGCACTAAAGAGCAGAAAGAAAAATATCTACCGCCAATCTGTAAAGGCGACTTCATTTCCGCCGCGTGCTTCACAGAACCAAATGTCAGCGGAAGCGACATAACAAAAATGGAAACCACAGCCACAAAATACGGCAACGAGTGGTGGATAAACGGCACAAAAACTTTCATAACAAACGCCACACTAGCCGACTTCGTAGTCGTTCTAACACAAACTGACACTAAAGTCAGACCAACATACAGAGGCGAAACCCTATTCGTAGTCGACAAAGGCACGCCCGGGCTCGAAACAACAAAACTGCATAACAAAATGGGAATTCGCTGTTCAGTAACAGGCGAAGTCAAATTTGACAATGTGAAAGTCACAGACTGGAACATAATCGGCGAACTCAACAAAGGATTCTACTATTCAATGGAATTCTTCGACAAAACACGCGTAGGCGTCGCAGCCCAAGCTTTAGGAATGGCACAAGGAGCATGGGAAATCGCCTTCAAATACTCCAAACAACGCGAAGCCTTTGGACAACCAATACTGCAGCACGAATTAATAGGCTGCGGATTAGCAGAAGCAATGACAAAAATCGAAGCTGCAAGAGGCTTAACCTACCGTGCTGCGTGGCTTGTTGACGCTGGAAAAATGGACCCGATGGCTACTGCGATGGCAAAACAGTATGCAAGCAGAGTAGCTATGGAAGTCACGGACTTCGCCATACAAGTTTTAGGCGGATACGGTTACTTAGGCGATTACCGCGTTGAAAGATACCATCGAGACGCGAAAATAACCGAAATCTACGAGGGAACAAGCGAAATTCAAAAGCTGACGGTGCTCAAGTATCTCCTCAGAAAATTCTAGAGCACATCATGAAAAGTGATATAGGCACATAAATGGTAAACATAAGCGAAAGGTGATAAAAGTTGAGTAAAGCGTATGAAACCGTGAAAATAGAAAGAGAGCAAAGCGTACTGTGGATTATACTGAACAGACCGCATAGACTGAACGCCTTCAACGACGTTCTACTAGAAGAGTTGGCAGACGCTTTAGACACAGCCGAAAAAGACCCTTCAATAAGATGTATAGTGGTAACCGGCGAAGGCGACAGAGCCTTCAGCGCAGGTGCAGACGTGACGATGTTTCCTAAAGCGACACCAGCCAAAGCCGAAGAATTCTCAAGATTCGGACAAAAAACGTTTGGCAAAATCGAGGAAATGTCAAAACCAGTCATAGCAGCAATAAACGGATTCGCACTCGGCGGCGGGTTAGAATTAGCCCTAGCATGCGACTTCAGAATCGCCGCTGAACACGCAGAGCTTGGAAGCCCAGAAATAATGTTAGGCTTAATTCCAGGCTGGGGTGGGACTCAACGACTTGTGAGAATTGTTGGTTTGGCGAAAGCAAAGGAAATGGTGATGCTCGGCGTGAGATTAAAGGCTGATGAGGCATTAAAGGCGGGTTTAGTTCACAAAGTAGTTCACTACGAGAAACTAAAAGATGAGGTACGTGCGGTGGCGCAAAAACTTGCTGAAGGACCACCGGTAGCAATGAAATATGCAAAACACGCACTGAACTTTGGAACACAAGTGCCATTGGACGTAGGATTGCGACTTGAGTCTGGACTTATGGGGCTTTCGTTTTCAACAGAAGACCTCAAAGAAGGCGTAGAAGCTTTCATGTCCAGAAGAAAGGCAGAGTTCAAAGGCAAATAACACAGTAGCTTTTTCTCTTCCTTCTCTTTTCTACATTCAAATAACAAAGGTGTGAGAGCTGTGAGAAAAGTAGCAATAATCGGCGTGGGCAACTCAAAATTTGGAGTAAGAAATGACGTAAACATTGCGGAATTAGCCTTTGAAGCCGTTAAGCCCTCACTTGAAGACGCGGGAATAACCGCAAAAGACATTGAATTCGTCGCTTTAGGCTCTACAGGCGCAGGAGCATGGTACGAGGAACTTCTTCCAGCGGTCGTTTCCGCTGAATACTGCGGATTGACAAAGGCTGGCTTAACCCGTTGCGAAGCAGCATGCGCAAGCGGCAGCGCCGCATTTTTCACTGCTTACGCAGCAGTAGCAAGTGGTCAAGCTGAAATTGCCATAGCTCTTGGAGTTGAGAAAATGAGGGAAATCGATTCTCCAACGGCTATGGAGTGGATTGGAAGGGCTGGCTATTACCTTTGGGAGTTCCATAATTTCGGCTTAACTTTTCCCGCTTATTACGCGTTGTACGCGAATGCGCATATGGCTAAGTATGGCACAACAGAGGAAGATTTGGCACTTGTAGCTGTTAAAAATCATAAATACGCGGCGATGAACCCGATTGCGCATTTGCAAAACAAAATATCGGTTGACGATGTGCTCTCTTCCATGGTTATAGCTTCGCCGCTGAAACTTTTTGATTGCTGTCCCATGACGGACGGTTCTGCTTCTGTTATTGTGGCGTCTGAAGAAAAAGTTAAGGAACTAAAAATTGACACGCCAGTTTGGGTTGCTGGTATAGGCTATGCTTCTGGAACAGCGAATATGAGCAAAAGAAAAGATTACGTGGGGCTTGAAGCCAGCGTTTTAGCTTCTCAAATGGCATACAAAATCGCAAAAGTAACGCCAAACCAGATTGACGTAGCAGAAGTTCACGATTGCTTTACCATAGCTGAAATACTCGCCTACGAAGACATTGGATTATGCAACAAAGGCGAAGGCGCCAAGCTAATTCGCGAAGGACAAACCGAAATTGGCGGAAAAATCCCAGTGAACGTTGACGGAGGCTTAAAAGCCAAGGGACACCCAATAGGCACGACTGGTTGCTCAATGATTTACGAGATAACAAGACAGCTTAGAGAAGAAGCCATCGAGAAGTCAAGACAGGTTCCACTGAAAAATTATGTTGCTTTAGCTCATAACGTGGGCGGAACGGGACATTACTGTTACGTGACGATTTTGAGGAGATGAATTGTATGGCGTCCATGCCTTCGATAAAATCAAGAGAAATCAAAATTGTGCAAGAAATGCCCATAAGCAAAACTTTGAAGTTTTGGGAAAGTTTGAAAGAAGGAAAAGTTTACGCAACCAAATGTCGTAAATGTGGAAGATTGTATTTTCCGCCTTCCGCGGATTGTTCAGAATGCTTATGTTCTGATATGGACTGGGTTGAACTGAGTAGCGAAGCTGAAATAGAAACTTTCACGCATATAGTGTTTAGACCCACATCTTTCTGCGAATACAAACCCTACACTGTGGCTATTGGAAAACTGAAAGAAGGCGTCCGAGTGCTCGCGTGGCTTACTGGGTTTAAGCTCTCGCAGATTAAAGTTGGCATGAAAGTCAAACTTGTGGCGAAGATTTCGCAAGAAGGAAATCCAACATACGAGTTTGTTCCGCTCTAAGCAGAATAAACCCTTTATTGCCCCATTTTCTTTATCCAATCAACTGTTTTGGAGATTAATTCTTGCTCTTTTCCTTTGTAAATGTGGTCTGCACCATTTATTACCAACAAGCTTTTTGGTTCGTTGGCTGAACGGTAAATTTCTTCTGCTTCATACACGCCTACAATAATGTCTTTTTCGCCTATTACCACGAGCAACGGAATATTATGGAGCTTTGAAGCGGCTTCACACTCGTTCAATTTCATAAGTTTCTCTCGGACATCTCTTGGACGTAGTTTAACTCCATAAACCTCCAGCTTCAGCAATCTTGAAATGTCTAAAAACTTGTCTATCCGCGAAAGAATCAGAAAGGCGTACAAACCCAGTTTTCCTCGTGTGCGTCTGATGAATTTCCTAACATTGTAGTTGTGATTTTTGGGCGTTGACCACAGCACTAGCCCCTTAACCCTAGTTTCGTTTTGCAATGCATAAATAGAGACAGCGCCGCCTAAACTGTGTCCAACAACAAAAATATTGTTTGGAGCAACTTCTTGTCTCGTAGCCAAATAGTTTAATGCGCATTTAACGTCTTGTTGCTCACCTATGCCGTAATCAAATTGTCCCGTGCTCTTTCCAACTCCACGAAAATCAAAAACTAAAACAACAAATCCTTCTTTGCAAGCGGTTTCCGCCAATCTTGAGTAAAGTCTCAAACCGTGAGAACCCTGAGCGTTCATGCCGTGGCAAATGAGCAAGGCTGGCGCTGGCAAGGCGTCTGGAATGTAAAGGTTGCCGTAGAGTTTCGCCTCGTCGCATTCTATCCATGTTGTTTCGGTTTTCACTGAAGGGTCATCGGTGGAAAAATGTTATTACTTCCTTATTTCGTTTATATTTAAAAATAGGGTTTCTTATGCCTAGAAAAAAAGCTAAGAAAGTAGAAGAGCCGGAAAAACTGGAAAAACCTTGGTTTAGATTTTGGCCAGAGAAAGTCCGTAAACACATAGATTATCCCGAGATTCCCCTTTTCGAGTTCCTCCGGAAAACTGCGGAAAAATATCCTTTCAAAACTGCGTTAATTTACTTTCACAAGGAAATCACCTACAAAGAATTAGATTTACTGACAGACAAGTTTGCAACAGCCATTGCCAGTTTGGGCGTGAAAAAAGGCGACAAAGTGGCTATTTTCTTGCCGAATGTTCCCCAGTTCATAATAGCCTATTATGGCGCGATTAAAACTGGCGCGATTGCGACGGCGATAAGCCCGCTATATAAAGAGCGCGAAGTGGAGCATCAACTGAACGATTCGGAAGCCGAAACTATAGTTGTCTTAGACCTGCTTTATCCGGTTGTGGAGAAGGTTTGGAGCAAAACTAAACTGAAGCATGTTATAGTGACGGGCTTAAAGGATTACATGCCAAAGGCTACGGCAGTGTTAGGCTCTTTGCTTAAGAAGATACCTCAACAAAAAGTTGAACGCAAACCCAACGTTTACTTCTTCACAGAACTAATAAACAAGTATGAAGCAAAACCACCACAAGTGGAGATTAACCCCAAAGAGGATTTGGTGGCGCTTCAGTACACCGGCGGCACAACGGGCACTTCGAAAGGCGCAATGCTAACGCATATGAATTTGGTTTCGAACGCTGTCATGTGCGCAGAGTGGCTTCAAGGCGATGAAGGCGGTGAGACTTTTCTTGCTGTTTTGCCGCTCTTTCACATTTACGGAATGACAACTGGCATGAATGCGCCGATTTACTTGGCTGGAAAAATAGTCTTGCTTCCACGCTTTGACCCTGTAAGCACTTTCAAGGCTATTCAAAATTATCGTGTAACGGTGTTTTGTGGCGCGCCAACAATGTATGCCATGCTTTTGGCTCATCCGGACTTGAAGAAATATGACTGTACCTCTGTGCGTTTCTGCATTTCTGGTTCGGCTCCGCTTCCGCCGGAAGTTCAAAAGAAGTTTATGGAAGTGACGGGCGGCGTTTTGGTTGAAGGTTATGGCTTAACAGAATCGTCTCCAGTCACGCATTGCAATCCGCTTGACAAGTCAATGAAAACCGTAAAGATAGGCTCCATCGGCATTCCATGGCCTGACACAGACGCGAAGATTATGGATTTGGAAACTGGGGAGAAAGAGCTTGCGCTTGGCGAGATTGGCGAGCTGGTGGTTAAGGGTCCGCAGGTGATGAAGGGCTATTGGAAGATGCCCGAAGAAACGGCTGAGGTCCTTCGGGATGGGTGGCTGTATACTGGTGACATTGGAAAGATGGATGAGGATGGTTACTTTTACATTACCGACCGGAAGAAGGACCTAATCAAGTACAAGGGATACAGCGTTTACCCAAGAGAGCTTGAAGATGTACTTTATGAGCATCCTGCCGTGAAACTGTGCGGAGTAATAGGCAAACCGGACCCAGTTGCGGGCGAAATTCCAAAAGCTTTTGTTGTGTTGAAAGAGGGAAAGACGGCTACAGAAAAGGAGATTATGGATTTTGTGAACGAGAAGGTGGCGCCTTACAAGGCGATAAGAGAAGTGGAATTTCGAACAGAACTACCGATGACGCTGGTGGGCAAGGTTCTCAGAAGAGTACTGCAAGAGGAAGAAAGACAAAAACTAGCAAAAACCTAGTGCACGCATCCTCTATGTTTTTATATTTTATCTGTTCTTGCAACCCTAAGTAGTTTCCATCCACCGAGAAAATCTTTTTTATAAAAATGAAACAAACCACAATTTTGACATTGCATAATTTTTGTGCCTCTTTGGACATCCATCTCGATTAATTCAGTAGTCCCTTCGCAGTCGAAGCATTTTCCTACATGCTTCTTATATCTTTCTTCTACCATTTGAAACCCGACACTATTTTCAAATACTTAAACTTAATAAGTATTTTAACTTAAAATGTTTTTTACAAAAAAATTATAAACTTAAACCGTCGGTATTAAGACAAGTGTATCCGGAGATGCTAGATAATGATGAGAGAGGGTCCGATAATCAGTGAACCTCAATACATTTGTGATGTATGCGGCAAAAAGAAACCAGTTAGTCAAATGGCTGGCAAATGTGTCAAATGTGGGAAATATGTATGTAGTCAATGCGCTAAACTGAAAGGCGATAGAGTCTATTGCGCTCAATGCGCACCTTCTTGTTTTATAGCTACAGCAGCGTATGGAACACCAATGGCTCCAGAGATTAATATTTTAAGAAAATTCAGAGATAAGGAGTTAGAATCAAATGATATCGGGAGATGTTTAGTAACTCTTTACTACACACTCAGCCCACCCATTGCACGTGTAATTTCCCGAAGTAAAAATATGAGAGCATGGATAAGATTGAACTTAAAACCGATTGTTCTAGCTTTCAAATTAAAGTATAACAAAGTAAATTCCAAATCATAAAAACGAGCGATTTTCGTGATGCCGTTAATCCTGAAAAATTATAACATGTACGAGCTTATTCCGCTAATTGAAACGTGGCTTGAGAAAGAAGGCTTTTCAGTTTCAGTATTAGCTAATAAAGTCGAAGGCACTAAAAGGACTGGTTTCTTTTCTTCAGAAAATATTACTATCTTACTCGAAGATTATGTTGAACAATGCTTGATAAGATGTCAAGGTCTCGTAGAGACCTGTCAACGTTTAATTCAATACTTAGAATCACTTCCCCCAAAAGAGAGGCAGAAAGACAAGGAAATTATCATAAGAGAAAGAGAGATCATTTCTATACCTTGCCCTTACTGTAGGAGTCTAGTGAAAATAACTGAAATGAGATGCCCGAACTGTGGAGCATATATAAAAGGACAATGAACTTTTAGAGAAAGAAATTAATTATTTTAGCCTCTTAGTTGACTTACAACCGTATCTTGTAATTTATGCTGGTTCGTTGATTTTTTTGCCTGTTTTCTTTGTCCATTCGCTGATTGGTATTGCGAATTGTTTTTCCACGTTTGGTCTGTGTATGCTGTTGTACGTGCAGAATGAGCGTATCTTACCGTCTGGCGTGGCATAGTGAATTGCGCATTTCTGAACACGGTCCAAATCAAAATTCCACACGTCTTGGAAGTGCATTATACCTATCATGACAATTCTGCGCATGAAATCGCCCAAAGCCTCATAGCTTCCCTTGGTTATTACGTCTTTGATTAGTCCTCCGACAAGGCTTGATTTCGCCATAGGCAAGAGCTTAAGCATTTTCATTTTTGCCATCGTCTTCTTGCCCTTAACGCCAGAATAATAAACGCTCCAGAATACGTCGGCAAACTTGTCAACATCCACATAATCCATGATAGGCTTGAAAGAACCATCCTTCTCCACAACAAGAAACGTTGCCGCACCACACATAGGATGCATCGTAAACTCCGGATAAGCCTTATCTTTTATCGCACCCATACCCTTAGAAACCGGCACAGGCCAATTCACCGGTCGCCAATCCCAACGCGAAACAACGCCGTTAGTTTGTTCCTCTATCAACTTCATTGTGTCTGGTATTGTGATGCGCATTTTTCTAAGCTCGTCTTTTCTTGCTCTGCCAGCCATAGAAATAGGCTGAATGTTAATGCACCGTACAACATCATGGTTTTTGATTGCGTAATTTACTATGTCGCCCAAGTCCTTGTCATTCACGCCATTCGCCAAGGTGACAACCAGAACCACGGAGTCCAAACCAAGTGTTCTTGCGTTTTCTATAACTTTCTGCTTGACTGGAACAAGGTCTGCTCTTGCACGTGTTTTCTTGTAGATGTCTTCTCTTAAACCGTCAAATTGTAGGTAAAGCGTGCTCAACCCAGCATCTAACAATTTTTTGAAGTAATCAATGTCTTCTGCAATGCGTAACCCGTTAGTGTTAACCTCAACGTGACTTATCCCCGCCTTTTTTGCTTCTTTAATCAAATCTGGCAAATCATTCCTAACAGTCGGTTCGCCACCGCTAAACTGTAATGCATTGCAAGCCCATGGACGGTTCGCTCTCAAAAGTTTCATCATGTCAACAATCTGCTCGTAAGAAGGCTCATACACGTAATTTGCGGCTCCAGCATAAGCGAAGCAGACTGGACAAGCCATGTTACACCTATTCGTAATGTCGATTATGCCTAAAATTGTAGCAGTTCTATGTTTTGGGCAGATTCCGCAGTCGAATGGGCACTCGTTAACTGTTTTGGTGTGTGGATTCTCTAAACCGCTACCAACATATCGCTCATTGTACCATTTGTCATAGAACCACTTGTAAAGTTCAGCGTCTCCCCAGTAAATGTCATCAAACTTTCCATGCTCGGGACAGGTTTTCTCCAAGTAAATTACGCCGTTTTCCTCGTAAATCCTCATGGGGATTCTTTTGAGGCATTCTGGACATATGCTTGTAGAGTATGTTTCGAATTTGCCGGTTGCTTGTTTGGTTGACATTTAATTGTCACGCTCTGGATGGAACATTCATCATTTTATACACCAGATTTAAAAATTAAACTTAATAAATCTTGTAGTAAACTGTCACACACTAGGTGTACGCGCATGAACCGCAAAATAGTTTTAAGCGATGAACTTCGCAATTTCGTAGAATCACGATTAAAAGTAAACCTTGAAGGAATAGAAGAAACTCTTCGCCAAATCTTCCAAATGCAAGAGTTAAGCATTGAAGACCTGAAAGAGACAATGCAAAGCTTGGAAGAAAGCTTCAATCTGTTATCGCAGAAGTGGAATCTTCAAATCCTCTACATACTCTTCCTTAGAAACGCCGCAAACTTCGGCGAACTGAAAAGAATTTTAGGCGTAAATTCGCGCACTTTATCGGATAAACTTAAGATTCTGACGCAAACCAAATGTGTCCAAAGAACAATGGAGGAAGGACCTCCATTAAAGGTGAAATATTCGCTTACGAAACACGGATACAATACAATTTTGCTTGCTCTCCCATTCCTTTACTACGCCAGCGGACATTTAACATAAAAATAACGTATCAAGCATACTTTAAGCAGCTTAACACTTATGTAAATCACTCATATCGTTTCTAACTTCAGGAGTCACACAGCAGTGCGTTTGAAAATCAAAATAGTCGGCATAATTCAAGGAGTAGGCTTCAGACCTTTCATTTACCGCACTGCTGTGAAAAACCAGCTTAAAGGTTATGTCAAAAATAGAGGCGATGCAGGAGTAGAAATTCTCTTAGAAGGTAAGGAAAGCGACATCCACAATTTCATGAGAGATTTAAAAGAAAAAAAACCGCCCCTGGCTCAAATCCACGAGATTATCACCACTGAACTCAAAGGAAAAAACGAGTATGCCACGTTCTCAATTCATAAAAGCTCAAAGGAAACGGAGCTTTCCGGCTCAGTTATCCCGCCTGACATAGCCATATGCGACGACTGCCTCAAAGAGCTTAGAAACCCCAAAGACCCAAGACACGAATATTTCTTTATCACTTGCACGAATTGTGGTCCCAGATTCACAATCATCGATACGCTTCCGTACGACCGCGAAAACACGACGATGCGAGACTTTCCAATGTGTAGTTTCTGCCTAAAAGAATACAAGGACCCGTTGAACAGGCGTTTCCACGCCCAGACTGTAGCTTGCCCGAGATGCGGACCAAAAGCGTATTTGACAACACACAAAGGCGAATTCGTTAAGCACAAAGACCCCATTCGGGAGGCTGGCAAACTTCTCGCTGAAGGCTTTATAATGGCAATCAAAGGTTACGGCGGCTTTCATGTGGCGGCATCAACAACTAAGGATAAACCGTTAATTAGGTTGAGAGAAGTCAAGCACCGCAGCCAGAAGCCTTTCGCTATTATGGCTCGGAGTCTAGAAGCTATTAAAACTTTTGCGGAAGTAAGTAAGGAAGAGGCGGCGCTTCTTACTTCCTACACTCGTCCTATTGTCTTGCTGAACAAAAACAGCGCATATTACCTTTCTGATTTGGTTGCTCCGGGATTACACAATGTTGGCGTCATGTTGCCTTACACGGGCTTGCATTACATGCTATTTGACAAAGTAGACGAGCCAGCCTTCGTAATGACAAGTGCCAACCCGCCGAACCAGCCTATAATAAAGGACAACGAAGAAGCTTTACAGTCTTTAGGCGGCACGGTTGACTATTTCCTTTTTCATAACCGTCAAATAGCTCATAGATGCGACGATTCAGTAGTCCGCATGCATGGGAAAAACCCTGTCTTCCTTAGACGTTCAAGAGGGTACGCTCCTGCACCGATAATGTTGAAGGAAAAGGCAAAACGCTGCGTTGTAGGTTTGGGCGGAGAACTCAACAATACCGCGTGTGTGTTGCTTGGAAACAAAGCCTTCATTTCCCAGCACATAGACGACGTAGAAAACGTTGAAACCCGAGAGTTTCTGGAAAACGCAACAAAACACTTAATCCGCTTAACAAACAGCACAGTAGACGCGGTTGCTTGCGATTTGCATCCTAAATTTACAACAACAAAGCTTGCCCGTGATTTGGCTGAGGAGAACGGCTGGCGACTGTTTCAAGTGCAACATCATTATGCGCACATTGCCGCGTTAATGATTGAACATGGCGTAGAAGAGATTGTGGGCGTCTGCTGCGACGGATACGGGTATGGAATGGATGGAGAAGCATGGGGCGGCGAGATTCTACTTTGCACTCGCGAATCTTCTGATTTTAAACGAGTAGCCCATCTGGAGAAACAACCCTTAATCGGTGGCGACTTAGCAACACGGTTCCCGTTGAGAATGGCTACAGGAATACTTCACAAAAGGGTAGATGTGGCAAGCTGGCTTTTACAAAACAAAACGCATTTTCCGCACGGCGAAAGCGAAATTCAACTAATCTTAAATCAACTTGAAAAAAGCAACAACATTATTGAGACAACAAGCTGTGGAAGAGTTCTAGACGCTACAGCGGCTGTTTTAGGCGTTTGTTATGAACGCACCTATGAAGGCGAGCCAGCAATGAAACTTGAGTCCGCAGCGTTAAAGGGCAAAGACGTGATTAAACTAGAGCCCATAATAAAGAGCAACACATTAGACACGACACAAATGCTGCTGGAAATTTTTGAAAACAGAGAAAAGTATCCCAAAGCAGATTTAGCTTATTCTATGCACTCATACCTAGCCAGGGGATTAGCAGAATTAGCCATAGAAAACGCTGAGGATAATGGTATTAGAACCGTTGGATTTTCCGGCGGAGCGGCATGCAACCAAATATTAACTTCAATAATGCGGAAAGCAGTGGAAACTGCTGGTCTACGGTTTTTAGTTCACGAAGCCATTCCACCTGGCGACGGCGGCGTATCTTTCGGTCAAGCAGTTGTAGGTGGATTTTTCCAAGTTTAAACCATAACCATTTTATTACCGTCTATTCGTGGTTTAATATTGATAACAATGTGTTTGGCGATTCCAGCAAAAGTCATAAGCGTTCAAGAGGATAAAGCCAAAGTGGATTTTGGCGAAGGCGTTTTAAGAGAAGTTAATGTGACACTTGTAAGCGCCAAAGTTGGCGACTACGTGTTGGTGCACGCTGGCTACGCTATACAAGTTTTGGACGAAAAAGAAGCAGAAGAAACAATACAATTATGGAACGAAATTCTCGAAGCAGAAACGTCAAAAGACTAGACAGTTGAGTTGAAATGACCGAAAAATTAAGGTTCCGCGACCCAGACCTCGCGAAACGTGTAGCAGAAAAAATTCATGATGTTGCACCAAAAGAAGGCATCGTCAAAATCTGCCACGTCTGCGGCACACATGAGTGGACAATTACCCATTTTGGTATACGTAGCTTATTACCGGCAAACGTTGAAGTCATTGCTGGACCTGGCTGTCCAGTGTGCATAGTGCCTGCGTCTGAAATTGACGAAGCTGTGCAACTAGCCCTAAAAGGTGTGACGGTCACGTGTTTTGGTGATGTTTTGCGTGTTCCCGGTTCGAAAATGTCTCTTTTAGATGCAAAAGCTGACGGTGCTGATGTTCAAGTTGTTTACAGCGTAAGCGACGCTGTAAGATTAGCTGCAAAAGAGCCGAATCGAGAGTTTGCATTTTTCGCTGTCGGCTTTGAAACGACGGCGCCTTCAACAGCTGTGGAAATTCAAGGTAAACCGCCAAAAAACCTAACTTTTCTTGTTTCACATCGCATAATACCGCCTGCCATGAAGCTTTTAGCTGAAATGGAGGACTTAAACCTTAACGGATTTATTGCGCCGGGTCACGTGAGCACGATAATTGGATTAAAATCTTACGAGATTTTTCCGCAAAAATATGGTATGCCGACAGTTGTGGCTGGCTTCGAGCCGCTTGATGTTTTGTTTGGCATTTACATGATTCTCAAGCAATTAAGCGAAGGTAATCCACGTTTGGAGAATGAGTACAAGCGGGCGGTGAGTTGGGAAGGCAACACAAAAGCGCAAGAGTCGATGCAGAAAGTTTTTAGTGTTGTGGACGGTAACTGGCGAGGGCTTGGCACAATTTCCTCTTCAAAATACGTGCTTAACGCTGAACATGCTGTTTACGATGCACATCTAAAACATGACGTGAAGGTTGAACATGGCGCGGACATACAACATGGATGCAAATGTCACTTGGTCATAATCGGCAAAATTAAGCCTACACAATGTCCACTATTCTTAAAAGCTTGCACTCCACAAAAGCCAGTTGGCGCTTGCATGGTAAGCGTGGAAGGAACATGCAGAATATGGGCGAGAGAAGCGGCTGCCGACTCAGCGAGTTAGCATATTCTTGGTACGGGGTCTCCAACTGGTCTAGCGATTATTCTTTTTCCGCCGACGACTGTTTGCATGGCCACACCTTTGAAATCTGCGGTTGCCTCTCCAATAATTTCTGCTTCTTTTCCTTCTTTAGTCGTTTTTAAAAGTTCAAGAATTTCTTTAGCCTTTTCTTTTACCACGCCTATGATTATTTTTCCTTCATTTCCCACCTCAAATGGGTCTAATCCGAGCATTTCGCAAGCTGCTCGCACATCAGCTCTTATTGGAATTTTGTCTTCTTGAATTAGTATGCCAACGCGGGATTTTTCGCTGAACTCGTTTAATGCGTCAGCTAGCCCGCCTCTTGTTGGGTCTTTCATGGCTACTATGCCGCCGACATCGCTGAGCAAGCGCTGAATCAAGCGGTTTAAGGGTTTAACGTCAGACTTTATTTCGCTTCCGAAGCTCAGTCCCTCTTGCGCAGACAAAACAGCCAAACCATGGTCGCCGATTGTCCCAGACAATAATATTTTGTCTCCAGCTTTGAGGTTTGAGTCGAGAATCCACCGCACTTCAAAATTGCTTCTAAATTGTTTAACAACTGTAAGGTTTTTTTCTAAGGCTTTGGTTCTTCTGCCGATTCCTGAAGTGTTTATTATGCAGCCACCTAGGCTTCCCTTTTCAACGACTTTGGTGTCACCAGTTACAATGTTTACGCCAGCTTCGTTACATGTTTCTCGCATACTAACCAGGATTCTCTCAAAATCAGTTACGGCTAAGCCCTCTTCCAAAACGAAACCGCAAGTTAACGCGTAAGGTTCTGCGCCTAAAACCGCGATGTCGTTGACTGTGCCAGAAACCGCAAGTCGACCGATGTCTCCGCCTGGAAAGAATATTGGCTTGACAGCGTGGGAGTCGCTTTTCAAAACGACGTCACCTACAACCGCCGCGTCGTCCAGAGCTTCAAGCGGGACATCAATGTTACTTGCACCGCCAAAATACTTCACAATATAGTTTTTGACTAGTTCATGCATGACTGTTCCGCCGGCACCATGCAACATGGTAATGTGTCCGTTTTTAGCCGTCAATTGCTTTTCACTCTCGCTTTAAACTATGAGTACTTTACAATACAAGTTGAACATAAACACATCGTAAATGCTCCTAAAATGTCACCATTCAATTTTTAAAGTGGGAAAAACTTTTCTAATAGACCATGCAACAAATAAAAGGATATCTTCTGATAGCTGCAGCGTCAATCATTTGGGGAACCATGGGAATTTTTGGAAAACTCGCCTTTGAGTATGGAATTAACCCCGTGACGTTAACTGCTCTGAGAATCATAATTTCCTCCTCAACAATGCTGTTTGCGCTAGTCTTGTTTAGTAGAAATCTTCTCAAAATCGAAAAGAAAGACCTTCCACAGCTAATAGTTTTTGGCGTATTGGCTGTCGCTCTTCAAAGAGTCGCCTATTTCTACACTGTTGATTTGACAACCGCAACGATAGCAGCAGTAATGTTTTACACGTATCCCGTTTTCGTCACAGTCTACGCATCAATATTTCTCAAAGAAAAGATAACTTCCACAGTAATACTTGCGATAGTTTTGGCGTTCTCAGGCGTTGCGCTTGTTGTTAAAGCCTACGAAGCCGCATGGTTGAACACGAATTTTCTGGGCTTAAGCTTTGGCATAATTACAAGCTTATTATTTGCGCTATACTTTCTGATGGCTAAAAAATTAAGAAATCGCTACACCAACTGGACCCTGCTGCTATACGGCGACGGAATAGGCGCAATCGCTTTACTCCCAACGCTTTTCTTTTCTTCCTCCCAAATCATTACTTATCCACCGCAGCTTTGGACGTTAATACTTGTAATAGGACTTTTTCCCTCCCTCACCGCCTATCTTCTTTTTTCCTACGCTTTAAAATACGTTGAATCCGCAAAAGGAAGCATACTATCCATTATAGAACCTCTCTCAGCTGCTGCCTTCTCAATAACAATTCTCGGAGAAAAATTTGAAATATGGCAAGCCACAGGTGTAGCACTCGCATTAACTGGAATACTCCTACTCTTCTACAAGCCGAAACCCAAAAATTGAATACGTCCTTCC
>JAIMAA010000021.1 GCA_023512225.1 Candidatus Bathyarchaeota archaeon | reverse complement strand
ATCAGAAAAAATGTTTATGGAAATTTGGAAGAAAGCTTTGGATATAGCTGAAAAATACGAATTGGAAGCGGCGAAAACTACGAGTCTGCTTTCCGGAGTTGTGGAAACTTTGAAGAGTTTGAGGAAAATGAGGTTGAAGTTGGGCTTATGCACGATAAACAGTAAAAAATCAACCGACTACATTTTGAAAAGGTTTAAAATAGCAGAGTTTTTTGATGCGATAACTCCGCGCGACAACGTGAAATATGTTAAGCCAAATGTTGAGCATTTAGAGGCGAATCTGAAAGCGTTGGATGTTAATCCTGAAGAGACAATGGTTGTTGGGGACGGCGTCAGCGACATGAAGTGCGCAAGAGAAATGAAAGCAATTGCCGTGGGATTGCCAACTGGTGTTTCTTCTCCCAAAGAGCTAATCAGTTCTGGCGCAAACTATTTCATTACATCGATTACGGATTTGCCAACACTTATAGAATACATCAACAAGACTCCAGAGGCATAAAGAGCGCTGGGAAAAGTCCTTAAGGAGTAACTCATCGCACTTCGTAAACCACATACCAAAAAAACTTACCATAAAACACGTTTTCTCTATCAAATCCGCTGTCATGCCTACTGAAAATTTCCACAAGCTCCTCGCTAGAAAAATAGTTTTTAAGAACCAAATATTCGCTTCCATCCTTCAATTTCCTTAATTTATACGTGTCTTCTTTCCCTTTCATAGCAACCAGCGCTCCTCCAACACCCAGAATGTAAACATTATCTGCCATAAACACTTTAGAGCAGTTTCGAAAAATTCGATGAAATCCTTGCATGAAAAAGTCGATTTTGCTCTTTGGAACGTGCGAAAACCAGAAATTCGCTAGTCCCCCATCAAATGAACAATCTCTAAAAGCTAGAGTATACGCGTCTCCCTTGCAGAAAGAAACAGGACATTCATAATGTTTCCTTTTTGCAATCTCCAGCGTCTCCTTGGCAACATCTATGGCAACTATGCTTTGCGCGGTCTCTGACAAAAACTGCGTCCAATATCCAGTCCCACACGCTATTTCAAGCACTTTTCTGCCCTTCAATGCCTTCCTTAACGCGTTTGCCAACACCCTTAGTTCTTCTCGGCGAACAGGGTCATCATGACGATAAATCTCTTCGTATTCTTCTGCGCGCTTTCTGTAATATTCTTCCATGACTACCGAATGGAAAAGGTAAGATTTAGACCGCTTAAATTTTGTGTTTTAGGCTGGCTTGAAAAAGTATCTGGGCCACTGTGGCCATTGTTGAGTAGCTGCACATGTTCCAAAGTCCATTGTGAGCTGCATTCCTATCTTTATGTTTTCTGGAGAAGCTCTTATCATGCCTGGGATTTTTACGCCATTTTCAAGTTGCACTATACCAACAGCATACGGAGCCATTCCCTGAAATTGCGATGGTGCAACGTGAATAACCGTGTATGTTAACAGTTTCCCTTTCGGCGAAGACTCAATCCACTCGAACTCTTTTGAGAAGCAACTGTCGCATAGGGGTCTTGGTGGAAGGTGCACTTTTCCACATTTCTTACATTTTGCACCCATAAGCTTTCTTTGAAGTATGTGCTTGTAGAACTGCTCTATCGTGAAGGCTTGAGTTTGTTCCGTCATCGCTTATCCTCTCCTATAAATATGAATTGTGGCTGTCGCTCCTGAGCCGCCAACGTTGTGTGTTAAACCTATTTCCGCGCTTTTCACTTGCCTTTTATCCGCTTGCCCAGTTAACTGCAAAAATATTTCGTAGGCTTGTCCAGTTCCAGTCGCGCCTACCGGATGCCCCTTAGCTTTTAATCCACCGCTAGTGTTGACTGGTAACCTTCCTCCAAGTTTTGTTTCGCCTTTTTCCACTAATTGTCCACCTTCGCCTGGCTTGCAGAAACCCAAGTCTTCATAAGCGATTATTTCTGCTATCGTGAAGCAATCATGAACCTCTGCCACGTCAATGTCTTCGGGTTTAGCATCTGCCATTTCATATGCTTTTTTAGCGGCTAACCGCGCTGCTGTAAGCGAAGTGAAGCTTTCTCGCTCATACATGCCAATAGTGTCGCTTGCTTGCCCGCTGCCGATTATGTGCACTGGTGTGTCAGTGTATTTTTTGGCTAGTTCTGGCTTTGTCAAGATTAGGCAGCTTGCTCCGTCTGTAATAAGTGAACAGTCGTAAAGTTTGAGTGGCCAAGCGATTACGCGTGAAGATAAGGCATTTTCAAGTGTTATTTCCTTTTGCATGTGTGATTTAGGGTTTAGACTACCGTGATAATGGTTTTTCACTGCAACAGCTGCTAACTGTTTTTCTGTCGTGCCATACTTATGCATATGTGCCGTCGCCATAAGCGCAAACAACCCGGGAAAAGTTATGCCATGCCACTGTTCAAATGGGTAGTCTGAAGCCATAGCTAAATACTCCGTTACTTCGGCCGTGCTTCTATGCGTCATCTTCTCAACACCACCAACCATTACGACGTCGGCTAAACTTGAAAGCACAGCGTAAATCGCGGCTCTTAAGGCGGCTCCGGAAGAAGCGCATGCAGCTTCTGTTCTCGTAGCCGGAACATGCAACAAGCCAGCCCAGTCAGCCATCGTTGCGCCAGTATGCCCTTGATGCTCGTAGGATTCGCCCATATGTCCAACAAATAAGGCTTGGATGTCTTTCTTCGGGTCAAGTTTTGGGCAACGGTCAAATGCTTCCTTGGCAGCTTCTGCAAAAATTTCCCTTGCGTATAAGCCTTCCAGTTTTCCAAATTTTGACAAACCAGCAGAAACAATTGAGACAAGAGGTTTTCCCTTCAAAGCCTAATTCCTCTTCAAAGCCAATGCTTATTGCGGAAACTCGAATAATATTTAAACAAGTATTTAAGTTTCTTCAACGTTTCATTGAGTTTTCCACGAAAGTTTTATGTAAACAAGGCTTTTACAGTAATAGTTCTCTTAAAATAAAAAAGGAAGGAGAAAAATGAGTGATGTTGCAATTGTTGGCGTTGGATGTGTTGGCTTTCGACCAATAACACCGGAGCTCTCGTACAAAGAGTTAATGTATGAAACTGCTGTCAAGGCTTATGAAGACGCGGGAATTAATCCACGAAAAGACGTTGACGTCTTCGTTACATGCGCTGAAGACTACTTGGAAGGTTTCAGCATTTCTGACGAGTTCGTCCCAGACCAATTAGGCGCTGCACTGCGTCACCTATTTACGGTTTCTGGCGATGGAATGCTTGGACTTGCAACTGCCTATATGCTTATAAAAACTGGACACTTTGACACGGTTGTTGTTGAAGCGCACAGCAAAGCCTCAGACATACTCACGTACATGGACATTGTTCAGTTTGGTTTAGACCCTATCTTCAATAGACCTTTAGGCGGACACCCATACTACGTTGCAGGAATGGAAATGAACCGTTACATGCACGACACGGGAACAACACCAGAGCAATGTGCACAAGTAGTGGTGAAAAACAGGAAAAACGCCATAAGCAACCCCTATGCGGCTTATGGTGCAAACATTACAACCGACCAAGTCTTATGTTCTGATGCATGCTTTTATCCTCTGAAAAAGTTTGAGATAAGCACGCCTGCAGATGGTTGTATTGTAATGGTCTTAGCTTCAAAAAACATTGCCAGAAAACTGACGGACAATCCTGTCTGGGTTAAAGGCGTGGGTTGGTGTACGGAAACCCCAAACTTGGAAACAAGAGACTGGTCGCGCGCAGTTTATACAGAACTAGCCGCTGAAATGGCGTACAAAAGTGCAAAAATAAGTAATCCATGGAAAGAAATCGATTTTGCAGAAATCCACGACTTGTTTGCCTACAAGGAACTTCAACACATGGAAGCGCTGAAACTCTGCGGCTACGGGCAAGCTGGAAAACTGACAGAAGATGGTCTCACCGCATTGGACGGAGAATTCCCAATAAACCCATCAGGAGGCTTACTTGGAATGGGATACGGTCTTGAAGCTTCAGGAATGCAGAAACTTCTCGAAGTAGTTCTACAGTTGAGGGAAGAAGCAGGCTCAAGACAAATTCCAGACGCTGAGGTTGGCTTAGCGCATACATGGCGTGGAATACCAACAGCAACGGGAGCAGTGGCTATTTTAAGCAATTCTGAGTGAGGTGAACATGAAATGTTTGGAAAGAAAAGAGTTGCAATAGTTGGAGCGGGTGTAACACTCTTCAGACGAAACTTTAAAGAAACAGGTAAAGAACTCTCTTACGAAGCCGCTAAAATAGCACTTGACGCTGCTGGAATGGAACTCAAAGACATGCAAAGCGTCGTCATGGGCTCAGCACCAGATGCCTTCGACGGCGTCCACATGAAAGGCGAGTACTTAGCCGATGGAGCTGGAGCACACTGCAAGCCTTACACTAGAGTTTTCGTTGGCGGAGGAACTGGAGTTTTCACACCGCTAGCCGGTTGGTGGCATGTAGCTTCAGGACAATTTGACACTTGTCTTGTCGTTTGCGAAGAAAAGATGTCATCATGTTATCCACATCCACAGTTCGCTTTCACAACAATATTCGACCCTATCCTAGAGCGCCCAGTAGGCATGAACCTGATTTGGATATTCGCATTAGAAATGAACCGTTACATGCACAAACACAACCTGAAAAAGGAAGACATAGCCCTAGTTTCAGTAAAGAACAAAAGAAACGCTCTTGACAATCCAATTGCTCAGTTGGCTGCAAAAATAACAGTCGAGGATGTGCTGAAATCTGAGATTATGGCTTGGCCAGTTCAACGTTTAGATGTTAGCCCCACAAGCGATGGCGCAGCAGCTTTAGTATTAGCATCAGAAGATGTTGCAAAAGAGGTCACTGATAATCCCGTTTGGATTGACGGCGTAGGCTGGTGCATCGACTCTACACAATGGACAAACCGTGACCTGTACTATCCAGATTATGTTGAATATGCAGCTCGAATGGCATACAAAATGGCTGGAATCAGAAACCCGCCAAAAGAAATTGACGTAGCAGAGCCATACGACCCATTTGACTATAAGGAACTTCACCACATGGAAGGTCTATTGTTATGTAAGAAAGGCGAAGCTCCAAAACTCACAAGAGAAGGCGTAACCCAAAGAGACGGTGACCTACCTACATGCCCATCCGGAGGACTACTAGGATGTGGCAACCCAATTGCAGCAGCAGGTCTGATGAAAGTAAGCGAAATCTTCTGGCAACTACGTGGCGAAGCAGGAAAAAGACAAGTCCCAGGCGACCCAAGAACTGGGGTTGCCCAAGCATGGGGTGACTTGATGCAGTATGGCTCAGTAATTGTTTTGAGACGTTAAAGGAGGATGTGAAATGAGCGCAAAAATAAAACATTTTCCCGGAGAAGAAGTTGAAACCAAAGACATTAGAGAAGGAAAAATTCCAACAGAAAAGTTTAGACCTAAAGCAAAATTTGCATGGAGTGCTGGTGTAGCTATAAGCAGATTTCTCGATGAACTAAAAAATGGGAAGATAATTGCTACAACATGCAAAAAATGTGGACGCATTATTGTTCCGCCGAGAATTTATTGTGAAAAGTGCTACAAACCAACTGATGGCTGGGCATACGTAAAAGACACTGGCGTAATAAATACGTTCTCAGTGTCATTTCTCGCTGCAGATGCATCTAGACTAAAAGAACCGATAATTGTAGCGATAATAAACTTAGACGGGGCTTCTGAAGGCATGGGAATAATTCATAGAATTGAAGAAGTTAAGGACTGGAAAAAAGTCAAGATAGGCATGAAGGTCACCGCTGTCTGGAAACCACCAAAGGAAAGAACTGGCGCCATCACTGACATAAAATATTTCAAACCTGTGGAGGAAATCTAATTATGAGCTTAGAAAAGATAACTAACCCGTTTAATGCGCGTCATTGGATTGGCGACATGGAAGCCGACTATGTTTACACTTTAGGGGTAGCAGGCGAACGTTTCTTCAAAGAATTAAAAGAAAATGGCAAAATAATGGGAGCAAAATGTCCATGCTGCGGAATAACCTTTGTTCCCCCAAAGATGTATTGCGAAAAGTGCTTTGCAAAGCTGGAAGAATGGGTTGATGTAGGCAAAAAAGGCGTAGTTCACACATTTTCAGTTGTTACTGTTGATGTTAACGGTTCAAAGCTTGATAAACCAGTCATATATGCATTGATAAAATTTGAGGGCACTTATGGTGGATTAATTCACAAAATAGATAAAACAAACACGGTCCACATAGGCATGGAAGTAGAAGCAGTTCTTAAACCAGCAAAGGAAAGGACAGCTTCGATAAACGATATAGCCTATTTCAAGCCCATAAAATAAAACTCCAATTTTTTTCCTTTTCGTTATTGAATCAACGCATCTAAAGTTTAACGTTTAGCTTCACATTTTTAATGTTGAAGATTCATCTGGCGAACCGATAAGAAAATATCTTTTTAGGTTTGATACACCCTATGTAAGTCTAAACATTTGGCAGTCTTTAGTAATGGAGGCAAAACAAATCAATGTTTAATGGAAAAAAGATTGAAGAACTCAAACAAGAACGGGAACGCTGGGAAAAGACGACGCTTCCTAAATGGTTGGAGCAGTGCCCAGAGTGCAGAAACGAGTTTAGAAATCACTCTGGAATGCTAATAAAACGTTTGTATACGCCAGAAGACATTAAAGACTTAGATTACATGCGTGATTTGGGTTTTCCAGGCGAGTATCCCTTCACTCGCGGCGTTCACGCCACTATGTATCGTGGGCGCTTGTGGACTATGCGCATGTTCGCAGGTTTCGGCACTGCTGCAGACACTAACAAGCGGTTCAAATATTTGCTGAAGGAAGGCGAGTCCGGCTTGAGCACAGCTTTTGATTATCCAACGATCATGGGTTACGATTCAGACCATCCTATGGCAAAGGGCGAAGTTGGCGTGTGCGGAGTAGCCATATCCTCCTTGCAAGACATGGAAGTTCTATTCGACGGCATACCCTTGGACAAAGTTACAACCTCGATGACAATAAACGGACCAGCACCAATACTTCTCGCCATGTATGTTGCCGTTGGCGACAAACAAGGCGTTTCAAGAGCAAAGATTGGCGGAACCACACAGAACGATAATCTGAAGGAGTTTTTCGCCCAGAAACTATGCATTTTTCCGCCGAAGCCCTCAGTGAAATTGACCACAGACGTCATCGAGTATTGTGCTCGGCACTTGCCAAAATGGAACCCAGTCAGCATCAGCGGCTATCACATTCGTGAGGCTGGTGCAACGGCTCTTCAAGAGTTAGCATTCACCCTTTATGATGGAATAGCCTATGTGGAATCCACCTTGGAAAGAGGTTTGAAAGTGGATGATTTTGCACATCGTTTGTCCTTCTTCTTCGCATCTCACAACGATTTCTTCGAAGAAATAGCAAAATTCCGCGCTGCACGTAGACTTTGGGCGAGAATCATGAAGGAACGGTTTAAGGCTAAGAACCCAAGGTCTATGTGGATGCGTATGCACGTCCAAACTTCCGGATGCACGCTAACAGCGCAGCAGCCACTAAACAACATTGTACGCACGACGATTCAAGCGTTAGCAGCTGTTTTAGGCGGAACCCAATCTTTGCATACCAACTCGTTTGATGAAGCCTTGTGCTTGCCAACTGAAGAGTCTGTTAGAGTGGCTTTGAGAACACAGCAGATAATCGCCTACGAAAGTGGAGTGGCTAACACGGTTGACCCGCTTGGAGGTTCCTATTATGTTGAAGAGTTGACGAATGAGATGGAAGAGAAAGCCATGGAGTATATTCAGAAAATTGACGATATGGGTGGGGCAATTGCAGCCATAGAAAAAGGCTTTTTCCAGAAAGAGATTGCTGACAGCGCTTATAAGTATCAGCGGGAAGTAGACGAGAAAAAACGTATAATCGTTGGCTGCAACGAATACACCATTGAAGAGGAAAAATGCCCAATAGAACTTTTGCGCGTCGACCCAAAGGTTGAAAAAGAACAAATTGCTAGACTGCAAAAACTAAAAAGGGAACGTGACAACAAAAAAGTGAAAGAAACGCTTGAAAAACTACATTACGCAGCAGATAAGGATGAAAATCTCATGCCAACAATAATAGAAGCAGTAAAAGCCTATGCGACACTGGGCGAAATTACTGATGTACTTCGAAAAGTTTACGGAGAATATAAAGAGTTAATCATAATTTAAAGAGGCGAAAAAAACATGCAGAGCAAAAAGAAAATTAGAGTGTTAATCGCGAAGCCAGGACTTGACAGCCATGACAGAGGCGCCAAAGTCGTAGCCAGAGCCTTGCGAGACGCTGGAATGGAAGTAATCTACACGGGTTTGAGGCAGACTCCAGAACAGATCGTTGAGACTGCACTGCAAGAGGATGTGGACGTTATTGGATTAAGCATTCTATCAGGGGCTCATAAGGCTCTTTTTCCAAGAATAATGGAGTTGCTCTCTCAGAAGGGTTTGACGGACGTGATGGTTTTCGCTGGGGGAATAATTCCCGAAGAAGACATAGCAGAACTGAAGAAGCTGGGCATAAAGGAGATTTTTGGACCGGGAACGCCAACAGAAACTATAATCAAGTATGTGCAGGAGAATGTTCCAAAAAGAGCGTAAAATCTGCAGAAAGTGCATGGGCTTTGTTGACAATTGACGAGATAGTCAAAGGCGTTCTAGCTGGAGACCGCAGAATCATAGCACGAGCAATAACAATCGCTGAAGATAACGCGCTCGAAGCTCAAAAACTGATAGCTGCAATCTATCCGCACACTGGAAAAGCTCACATAATAGGGTTAACAGGACCTGGCGGTTCCGGAAAAAGCACACTTATCGAGAAAATGGTGCGCGAATATAGGCGCAAGGGCAAAACAGTTGGCGTTGTAGCTGTTGACCCGTCGAGTCCCTTCACGGGAGGCGCATTTCTCGGCGACAGAATTCGCATGCAAGAATTGAGCACGGATGAGGGCGTTTTTATACGGAGTATGGCGACGCGTAATTATGCTGGTGGAATAGCCAAAGCCACTAAGGATGTAGTTAAAATTTTGGATGCCGCAGGCAAAGACATTATTTTAGTTGAAACTGTCGGGGCGGGGCAATCAGAAGTTGAGATAATCAAAGTGGCACAATCAATTGTAGTTATTCATGCGCCTGGTCTTGGGGACGACATACAAGCCATAAAAGCGGGACTGATGGAGATAGCAGATATCTTCGTAGTAAACAAGGCAGACAGAGAAAACGCAGACAAAGCCGCGATGGATATTCAAGCGATGCTGCAGTTAAACAATAAGAAAACTGCATGGAAACCTCCAATCTTGAAAACCACAGCTTTGACAGGCGAGGGAGTCTCGCAACTTATCGAAAAACTAGAAGAGCATAGAAATTTCTTGGAGAAGGAAGAAGAACGCAGAAAAAGTCTTTTGCGGGCTGAAGCTGAACTGGTTGAAGCGATAAAAGAGAAAATAGTCAATGTAGTAATAAACGAGCTGAAGAAGAAAGGAGAGTTTGAAGACCTATTGCACAAAATTCTGGATAAAAAAATAGACCCAGCATCCGCTGCTGAAAAACTGTTACATGGAAAATTGAAGAAGGCAACACGCGATGCCTAAACTTGAAGAAGGAATCGTGCAAGTCTACACTGGAAATGGTAAAGGAAAGAGCACCGCAGCTTTTGGGCTGGCATTAAGAGCGATAGGTAGAGGATTAAAGGTTTACATTATCCAGTTTATCAAAGGCGGATTCGATTACGGCGAGTTATATATTGTGGATAAGCTTCCAAACTTAACTTTGAAAGCCTTCGGCAGAGGAAAATTCGTGACAGAAAAGCCTCCAGAAAAAGTGGATGTGCAGTTTGCAGAAGAAGCCTTAACCTTGGCTGAGAAGATTGTAAAAAGCGGCGAATACGACATAGTAATTTTAGACGAAGTTAATGTGGCTTTAAACTTGAAACTGATTAAGACTGGAAGGGTTGTTGAGTTGATAAAGGCTAAACCGAAGCATGTTGAGCTTGTTTTGACTGGGCGGTATGCGCCAAACGAGATAATTGAATTAGCTGATTTAGTAACGGAAATGCGTGAGGTCAAGCATCCTTACAACAAGGGCTTCGAAGCAAGAAAAGGAATAGAATACTAAACTATTTCACATAAGCCTCATTTATCCAAACCTTCGCTCCATCAGTATCCATTTTCGCTTTGAGCCCCATTGGAAAAGGCAAATTAGGCATGTAATGTCCAAAATCCATGTTTGCAATTATTGGAAAATCAAACTCGCTTGTTATGTCCAGAATAACTTTCTTGACTTCACTGGTCATGTCCTTCACGGCACCAGCTTCTTCTCCCCTTATTTTGCCAATCAACATGCCCTTCGCTCTGTCAAACAAGCCAGCCTCTCTAAACTGAACAAGTCTCTGGTCAAGTAAATCCAACGGTTGCTTCATGGCTTCCCAAAAGAAAATAACATCCTCGTCTGGCTTTGAAAAATACGGTGTTCCCAATAGCGCTTGCAGACTTGGCACGTTTCCACCGAACAGTCTGCCTTCAGCTTTGCCTTCACGCCAGGCTTCCCAGCGTGTAAGAGCGGGTAACAAACCTAATGGTTCAGCTCTTTTAGTGATTTTGAAGAAAAGGTCCATTTCATATTTTGCTTCTTTGCTGGTCATATCTGCGCCGAACCCGAAAATAACATCTGTCTGATGAAGACCAACTAAGCCTGTCTTAGCCAAGAAAGCCACGTGAAAAGTCGTGATGTCGCTCATTCCTGAGAAAACTTTCGGATTCGCCCTTATTAAGTCAAAATTCAAGTAGCGCAAGGTTCGAATTGCCACTTGACCACCAATTGCGCAAACTATCGCTTTCACTTCTTTGTCAGCGAACATGCTGTTAATGTCTTCGGCTCTTTGTCGGTCGGTTCCAGCCATGTAGCCAAAATGTTCGAGCTTGACTGTGTTGCCTTCTTTAACTTTGAAACCAAATTTTTTGAGGTTTGTGATTCCCTTTTTATACATTTGATGAAAGGGCAAGACAGGATAAGAGGGCGCAATCACTCCAACAGTGTCGCCATCACATAGTTTCGGTGGCTTCAAAATTTTCATTTTGTCCACATTAACAACAATTGGTGACTACGTATTTTAGCCTGTTGACTATTTCAATGACACTAGCAAGCTCTTCGGCGCACTAAAACGTTAATGGCTAAAGTGTCGAATATGTTTCGAAGTCACAAGTTGCGGAAACAATCGAAAGATGCGTGGTTACTTTCTGATGGTCGGCGGAATAGCTATAAGTGTCTGAGTTCCCCGCACGCCCTTAAGATGCTGGATTTTCTCGATTATTTTTCCTAAATCCTCCATTTTTGGAAATTCCACATAGACTACAGCGTCAAACTGACCGGCTACTGCATGCGCTTTTTTGACGCCTTCAATCTTAAGCGTAGCTTCTGCAACTTCCCATATCTTGCCGGGTTCCGCATTAAGCAGAATGTATGCTTCCAAACAATTTCCCTCGCTTCTACTAATCTGCTGATTAGAACATAAAAAACTTAAGAAATGCTCAAGCAGTCAATCTACGGTTTTCTATCTTGATGCTAACTTCTTGATTAGCCATCAGTTTTCCTAAAGTTTTCGCTTTTTTGATGACTTCTCTTTCTATTGCGCTTTCAGGATGTTGAAAGAAATATAGTTTGATTGGTCCTTTTCCCTCTTCCATGCTTCGATTCCATGTTCCAATAATCTTGCCATCTAGAAGTATAGTCGGTTGCACTCCACCTTCAACATATGCGTTTTTCTCGTATTTTTTGTCGATTAGTCTGTCTCTTATTTTGTAGCCTTTTGTGCACGGGTCTTCGTAAGGAAGCAACTGCACAGAGCGCATTTTTGGCGGTTTGAACTTGACGAACTGTGCATAATCAGTTTGAAGCATCAAATATTCCCGTTCAAAACCTTCAATGTTCACTCGGAGCAGTTCTTTTTCTATTGTAGTTATAACCTTCTTTAAGTCGGTTTTGCTGAGGCTGGTCCACCACGCAATGTCTTCTTCGGTGACTGGACCAAATGTTTTGATGTACCGCCTAACCAACATTGTCTTTGCATCTTCAACTCCTATTGATTCAAGGTCTAGGTTGGGATAAACTTCTTTAAAAAGCATGTAACGGTTGGCTTTCGTGATGCTGAGTGTTCCCGCGTCTTTCTCGCTTATTATTATTCCTTGGCGAATCAACAAGTTTAGGGCTATGCTTAAGTTGCTCATTCTGTAAATGCTTTTTCCTTCCTTAAGCTCAAGAGTTCTAATAATTGATTTTGGTAAAGTTCGCTTAATCTCGGGGAGAGTTTTCCCGCCGTCCTTCAAAATATCGCAGAGTCTTTTCTTTAGTTCGTCAAATTCATGTTGGGGCATCACCTTGTTCGGCGCAAGTATTCTGTTAGATGCTTTCAAAAGGTTGAGTCTTACTGCTTGGTAGATTATAGGCGCCAGTTCTGTAGAAGTGATGAAAAGGGTGCCTCTCATGGCTCTTAAACGTAGTAAATTTCTTTTCTTGTAAAATTCTTCATCTAGGTCTCTTCTTTTGAAATTTCTCATTCGGGCGAACAAGGAAAGGTATGTTGTTCCTACGCTGGTGGCGTGTAAGGCGATTATGTCATTGACTACTTGAATGATGCTTTCGCCTTTGGAACCCGGTAACAAATGGTGCTTATGAAGAACGTATTGTGTGGTGGCATACTCTTCTAAGGGGCGCATAAATATTCAGTAATGAACAGATGTTATTAGAAGCTTTGTCTTGTTTTTCGAAAAAGTCTTAACCGCTCGCCGTTTCTTATAAAATAACAAGGGTGATTACAAGTGGAAAGTGAAAAAATGAAAGAGGCAAGGCGAAATGAAATTGGGTATTGCGGAAATTACTGCCGAACATGCCACTGGTACACTGACGTTCTAAGAACACCTGCCAAACAACTGTTGAACCTTGTTAAAGCGCATTTTGAGGTTGAGGGATGGATTGACTCCAAAGGCGGCAACTCAAAAGGGACAATAAAAGGGCTCGAAATTCTGTCTAAAAGCGCATGTGCATTTAACTGCAAGGGTGGCAGCGGCTGGAGCGGCTGTCCAGTTCGCAAGTGTTGCATCGAAAAAGGGATAGAATTTTGTTTTGAATGCTCTGAGTTTCCATGCGAAACAAATTGGAGCGAAAAAAGTGCGTATTCAAACGTTTTCGATAAAGCTAAGAAAGAAAGACTTCTGGAAATGAAAGCGGTTGGAGTAGAAGAATGGGTTAAGAAGCAATGGATGTAAAACTGCACAAATCTATTTTTGTTTTCTTTTTAAGAATGTTCTGAAAGTTTTCTGAAGTTTCTTGAATGGTAATGTTGGACGTAGAAATTCTGGTTTAAAAGGATGCATTTCACTTTCTAATAGTTCCTTTAGGCGTGCATAATAAGCCTCAAACTCTTCCGCGTTGTTGCTTTTGAATTTGAATATTGGAATGCCGCCTTTTGGTGTTTCCCAGCGTTCATCCCAAGCAAAAACTGAGCTTGCGTCGCCAAACAAGGCAATGTTTCTTTCAATTATGATCTCTCTTTCAACATTGAACAGAACAACTAATCGATTAACATTCTTAACTCTTGTTGTGAGCAGAAAAGCTCGTGTAACATTATCGGGCGCTGTGGAATCAATAATAACACTGTATCCCTTTTCAAGGAGCATGTCTCGTGTTTCAGCAATCAAGGAATACACTAGAAATTCGTCGCGGCACGGTGGAACTTCATTAAAAAGCATTTGTCTCAACTCGTCAACGCCAACTCTCGCAAAATTTTTATGCTCGACAACCAAGCGTCTTGCAAGCATGGTTTTTCCAGTTTTCGGATAACCGCTTAATACGACATTCCATAACCCCTTGACAGCAACACTCATTCATGACCCACCTGAATAAAAGTTGACGTTTTGGTTATAACTAATTTAGTAAATTATAAATATGTTGCTTCCTTAAATCATTTGACGCTTTTAAAGGTGGTTAAATGAAAAAACTAAAAGCGTTAATGCTGTCGCTTGTGGCGTTACTTCCAATTTTTGCGGCGGTTGCTACAACTTACGCTTTTGAAAGCTCAATTCACGGCGCGGTTGTTGTGACTTATGCGATTCCGCCGACGGATGACTCCATGACCAATCCGGATTACAAACTGTTAAGTTACCATTGGTACACAACCATTAACTATTACATAAACCCCAGCAACAAGTACGGCTTTTCAACAACAGCCGTAGTTAACACCATAACCGCCTCAGCTTACACATGGGACAAAGAAACAGCCTATCAAGTTTTCAGCTACAAAGGCACAACAACAAGAACCGCTGGAAGACGAGACGGCTACAATGTAATCGCATGGGGCGCGTATCAAGCAGGCGTAATAGCAGTCACATACATTTGGTCTAGCGGTTCTCGAATAGTTGAAACTGACTGCCGAATGAACACATACTACAAGTGGAGCCTCTCAGGCGAAGCTGGCAAATTTGACGTGCAAAACATTATGACTCATGAACTTGGACATTGGTGCGGTCTTGCCGACTTATACAACGATGCTGACTATTGGTTGACGATGTACGGCTATGGAGCGTATGGAGAAACCTACAAGCGGACGCTGGGACTAGGTGACATTCTCGGGTTAGAGGCGGTTTATGGACCATAAAAGGCCACAATTTCCATCACTCTTCCCTTTTTCTACATATCAAACGAAGTTTATACGCAATTAAGCCTTTATAGAAAAGTCGTAGTTTCTAGCTACTATTAATGACTAAGTGCTGGTAAGGTTAAGGCTTTGGAGCAAAAACTATCAAAAAATGGTCATCTCTTACTGTTAGGTTCAGCGCACTCCTTAAATCATTCATTGTTTGTAATTGCATCGCCTTTGTTGGCTTTGATAATGGCTGACTTGGGCGTGACAAAATCTGTTATAGGCGCCGTTTCAACAGCCGCATCTTTTCTGTATGGTGTCGGCGCTTTGGTTGGTGGACCATTAGGCGACAAAATTGGAGAAGCCAAAACAATTACCTTATGCCTCACTTTTTCCGGGCTCTCCACACTTATCATGCTTGGTGCTGCCACAACTAGAAGCATTTACCTTTATGGGTTAGCGTTGGTTCTGATGGCTTCTTGGGCTAGCCTTTACCATCCAACTGCAAACTCATTAATCTCAAAAGCTTTCAAAGGCAAAGTTGCCGAATCCATGGGGCTGCATGGAGTAGGTGGAACATTAGGCGTCGTGTTAACTCCTACAATAGCATGGATTATTGGCTCAACTTTTGGATGGTCATGGGCTTTCGTCACTTTTGGCATGCTGTGCTTACTGCTTGCTTTTCTTTTCTCGAAAAAATTTAGAAAACCTAATAACGGAAACAACTATGTTGGAACGATAATTGATGCTTTGAAGATTCGTGAGCTCTGGGTGTTACTGATTTTCAACGTGGCAATCGGACTTTTCATGAAGGGCGTCGAACTTTACTTTCCAACATACATTAATGAGAATCGACAAGTTGACCAAGCATGGGCGTCAGTGGCTCTCACGTTGGTTTTGGCTGCAGGGGTTCCTGGACAGTGGATTGGAGGTAAAGCTGCGGACAAGTTTGGTTCAAAGAAGGTTTTGATTGCCACTTCCATGGGCGTTTGTGCGGGCTTTTTATGTCTTCTTTTCGTGCCAATTTATATGGTGAGCGTGGCTGCTTTCATTATTTTATATGGCTTGTCATTTTATGCACACCAGCCCGCGTTAAACTCGCTTACTGGATTTCTTTCTCCACAAAACCAGAGAGGTGCAGTTTACGGCGTATTCTTCTTCACTTCTTTTGGCATAGGCTCCATTTCACAGTTGATAGCGGGATTTACTGCTGACTTGTATGGTTTAGATGTTGCATTTTACCTCTTAACAATTTTTGCAGTGGCTGCTCTGTTTCTCTCTTTTAAACTTCCCAAAAAGACAGAACATACGTAAAGAGCGACACTTTTCTTTTGTTCTTACAGTGATAGGATTCTGTAGGCTATTCCGCCTAGAAGAAGAGCAAGTCCGACGTCAATCAATGTTATTGCTAAGGCTTTTTTCCATCCAAACTCTCTCTTTAACGCGGCAATAGTTGCCAGACATGGAATGTAAATCATTGTAACTAAGGCGAAAACAATCATTTGAACAGCTGTTAAAGATTCCAACGGAATAAGCTCAGCTAGGAGAATAAGCGTTAATTCTTTTCGCAAGATTCCAAATATTAACGGAATACCAGCTAACACGGGTAGCCCAAGCCAACCACTTATGAGCGGACTTGCACCGTTAACGATGTAGCTGGTGAATCCAGTTATGTCTAAAGCCACTATTGCTAGGCTTCCTGCGATTATTATTGGGAATGCTATGAAAACGAAGTCGCGTGTTCTGCTCCAGGTTTTCACTAAAATGTTCTTCATGGACGGCTTTTTGTAAGACGGCATCTCCATAATTAATCCAACCGGCTCACCTGGCAAAACTTTGAAGGCTATTCTTCCTAACACGAAAACGAGGACTAAGTCAAAAACGTATAAGGCTAAAGCTGCATGCAACCCAACAAACCTTCCTACAAGTCCGAGAATTACAACCGTTCTGGCTGCGCAAGGAATTAAAACGACTACAAATGCTGATAGGAAACGTTCTCTTTGTGTTTCCATGATTCTGCAGCCGATGCATGCTGGAACGTTGCAGCCGTAGCCGAGCATTATGGGTATGAAGGCTTTACCATGCAAGCCTATTTTGTGCATAAGGTTGTCCATGAGGAAGGCGGCGCGTGGCAGATAGCCGCTGTCTTCTAAAAGTGCTAGAAGTATGTAAAAAGGAACGATATACGGTAAGGCTACAGAAATCCCAGCAAATATGCCAGACAGGACTCCCTTATTGATTAGGTCAACAGCAATTTTGGGTAGAAACGGTGACAACGCATTTGCAGTTTGGTTCGTTAAAATGCCAAAAGTGTAGTCAAAGCCTGCGGACACAAAGTTTCCACCAATAAAAATTAACGCAAACATAGCCGCCAACACGCCAGCCAAAATAGGATAGCCTAAAACTTTATGTGTGGTTAACGCGTCTATTTTCTGCTCTAAACTTATTTTGGGAGGGGTCTCGACGGTTGTTACTGCTTTTGCTATTTTTGTTGCTAGACTGTATCTTTCAGATGCTATGATGACAGGGGATGGCTCACCGTGAATTTTTTCTAATTCACCCGCCAGTTTTTCTGCATATTCGAGAACTTCTTTTCCACTTTCGTAATTTCTTATTTTTCCAGTAACATCTTCATCTCTTTCTAGAAGCTTTATTGCAATCCATCTCGCAGGGTATACTGCGCAGATTTGCGGAAGCTTAGCGTTGACAAGTTTTTCGATTGCTTGGGCACGCTTCTCGATTTCTTTTCCATAAGTAACTTTTAATGGTTGAAGCTGTTTTTCTCTGTTTGCAACAGCTACCACTGTCGAAAGAAGCTCGTTTATTCCGGCTCCGGTGATTGCAACTGTTTGGACGACGGGCACGCCTAGGGCTAGAGAAAGTTTTTCTGCGTCAATTTTTATGCCTTTTTTGGCTGCAAAATCAACCTGATTTAAATCCAATATAATTGGGGGGTCAAGCTCTAAAAGTTGAAGTGTGAAATACAAGTTACGCTCGAGCATTGAAGCGTCAACAACATTTATTATAACATCTGGTTTTTCGGTGGCTATGTAATCTCTCGAGACGATTTCTTCCATAGAAAAAGTAGAAAGTGAATAAATGCCAGGCACATCAATAATGCGTATCGTGTAGCCTTCAAAATGCAGTGTTCCCTCTGCTCTTTCAACCGTTTTTCCAGGCCAGTTTCCAACAATCTGATTTAAACCCGTGAGCTGGTTGAAGATTACGCTTTTTCCAACGTTCGCGTTTCCAGCCAATGCTATTCGCAGTTGCTTAACCATTTGTTTCGGTCCTTAATGGTTTGACAAAAATTTTTGAAGCGACACCATAGCCCAGGGCAAGTGCAGTGCCCCTTACTTCAATCTCTAATGGTCCACGGAAAGGGCATTTTCTAAGAAGTTTGACTTTAACGCCTGGCGTTAATCCCATTTCAGCGAGTCTTCTGACGAGTCCACAACCTCCATGAGCGTAAGCTAATACTCCGCTTTTTCCTTCTTCAAGGCATGTTAGAGAAACCGTTTCTCTATCGTCTTTCACAATTTGTGGTTCAGTGATTGCCCTTCTATGTCTAAATCGCATTATTTTTTCGCCTCCAGAGGTTTGACCCAAACGCTAGAAGCATCATTGCAGTTCAAACTACGCTCTTTTCCATCCACGCATAGAATGATACGAGTGCCTCGTCGCTTGACAATGTGGATTGTTGCGTCTGGTTTTATTCCGTTGTTAGCTAAAAGTTGCAATTTTTCCCGATTCTCGTTGGAGATTTTCACAACCTTGCAGAGCTCATTTAGCCTTACTTCTGTTAGTGGGTAACATTCTTGTTCTTCTATTTCGCCATGTTCATTGGGAATGGGGTTTCCGTGAGGGCAGACTTTTGGGTATTCAAGCTTCTTTTCCAGAAGGGCGATTACGTCTTCTGTTAGGGCGTGTTCGAGTTTGCAAGCGTTTTCGTGGACGTCGCTCCATTCTGCGTTCAATATGTCGGTGAGTAGTCTTTCTGCAAGCCTATGTCTCCTTATAATGTATAGGGCTAATGCTTCGCCTTTGGCTGTTAGCTTGACGCCTTTGTATGGTTCATGTTCCACTAAGTTGTGTTTCTCTAAGTGTTCAATTGTGTTTGTTATGGAGCCGGGCACGACATCCAGTTCTTCAGCTAACTCTTTTGTTTTGGCAATGCCGCTTCGCTTCTGGAGTTTATAGATTGCTTCCACATACTCTTCTGCATCATAGGAAAGTTCCGTTGTCATTGATTATCACCGTAATTTACGAGCGCTCGTAACTTTTTAACGTGGACACATGGATAAACCTTTCGCCGCAAACGAACATGAACGAAACTTATAAATACATAGAAAAACACTGCGCGGTTTTCAGTTGCCACTATCATATATACGTGAAAAACGCTTTCAGAGAAACAAAGTCAAAAGAATACAATACTGATTCTACCATGGTGTTGCAGATGAATTTGCTTTTATGCGAGGATTTCCGCAGAATTTTAGGATGCGAAACGTTGACGAATATATACAAATTAGCTTAGAGATTTAAAAAACACAGCATATTATAGCCAATGAATGTTGAGTTTTTAAATAAAAACTTAAATCTAATATATTCCAAAATTACCAATGATTCGAAGCGCGTCTTTCTGCAGCATAACGGTGGTTTAACTTGATATTTTAAAGAAACTAGATACTGTCAATCAATTTGCAGAATTTGTACGACTAAAAAAGGTTTCGTGCTAATTGTGATGCCTCTTATTCTCCGATAACTTGGATTATAACAGTCCTTCTTCTTGAGTGCACATCTGTCTCTATGAACAGTAGCGATTGCCATGTTCCAAACTCTACGCTACCCTCAACTACTGGCAGAGTCTTGTCAGGCGAGAACAGCACAGACCTCAGATGCGAATGAGCGTTTGAAGGATGATTGTATGCGCTGTGCTTGGGAACTAATTTCTCAAGCAAGGCTTTGATGTCATTTAGCAAGCCGTACTCATTTTCCGTTAAAACCAATATACCCGTAGCGTGAGGTGCAAAAATATGGACTATGCCATTTTTTACGCCTGACTTGGCAACCGCTTCCTGCACTTTATCCGTTAAATCTACGAATTCTATTTCGCCTTTCGTTTGAAAGCTAAGACTCGTGTTAAACACTCTGAATACGGACAAATTGTTTCTTCACTCCAACAGTTTAGTCATTATTATTTCATCTGTGTATTTGCCATCTTTAAAACGCTTTTTGGGAATAAATCCAGTCTTGGTAAATCCAACTTTCTCGTAAACATGGATTGCGCGCGTGTTGGTTGCAAAAGCAGAAAGCGTCAAAACTTTCAAACCAATTTTTTGCGCTTGCTCTATCAGAGTCCTCATCATCTCTGTTCCGATGCCAATGTCCCTGAAACCTTCTTTAGTTGCTATGCCTATCACGCCCACATGCTTCTCGTAGCCATCTCGTTTGTTTATCTCTGAAACTGCAACAACTTGCCCGTCTATCTCAGCAACCAAATAAAACATTTCGCCCTTTTCTAAGCGACTAAGCACTCTTGCCAGAAAATCAATTTCTTCTTCTCTCGAAACCTTTTCACTTCTAAGAATGTCTGCGCCTTCTTCGACAAGCGAGTTTATGAGTTCCAGAAAATCGTCTAGGTCCTCCCACTTTGGTGTTCTCAGAATCACTTGGCGGTCGTCTTTAGCCTTGAAGCGTTTAAGCTCTTCTCCAGAGTGCATAGTCTAAAGTTAATGGTTTGGGCGCTTTAATACTTTTCAGAACTTGTGGAAAAGAGTGAGTTGTGTTGATGCTTTTGTATACAACCGCCTAACGTTAGTTTCTGGAGAGTGCTGGTGATATGAATAAAGAAGCGGTAATACATGACTCACTAAATTAACCAAAAGAGAAAAATCCAACATCAATGTTCTGAAAACATCAACGATTTAGCCTACAGTAAACAAAACACTTTTGCATATTCATGGAAGATAAACGCGGAAAAAGCTCCTTTTCTCGATGCAAAATGTTAGGCTAATTGCCTGGTGAAGACCTCTTTTTACAGTATACAGAAGCATCAACCAAAACCACAAGAGATGCATCCTTCACACAAAATATGCCCAGCTGCTGAATGCCATATAAAGTAAAGCGGAAAAATAGTTTAATCATCCGTAAAATATCTGAACAGTTCAAATGCTTAACTACAGAGTGGAAAGGAAAACTGTAACTGCAAAACCCAATAAAATACTCTTCAGTCTTTCTCATTTTCCGCTTAGCCTATAAACTAGTTTTCTACAGAAAAACCCAAAGCTCAATCACTGTGTAAGGATGC
>JAIMAA010000020.1 GCA_023512225.1 Candidatus Bathyarchaeota archaeon | reverse complement strand
ATTCTTACCGCTTCATGGAAAATGCTTTTAAAAAATTTTTAGAACTCGAATTTTTCTCTCAAAAAAGCTTATTACTACAGAAAAGCCTTGAATACGGCTCAGCGAAGTCAAAAAATTAATCAATGAGGCTTTAAAATGTGCGGAATCTTTGGGTGCATTCTAAAAAACGGAAACGCTGCACCAGTAATCCACGAAGCTCTTAAAAGGCTTGAATATCGAGGCTACGATTCTGTTGGAGAAGCAACCATACACAACGGCAAACTCTACATAAAAAAGGACCAAGGAAAAATAGATGAAGTTCACAAAACACGCAACTTGGACGATTTACCTGGAAGTCTCGGCATCGGACACACAAGATGGGCGACGCACGGCGCGCCTTTAGAGGTTAATGCGCACCCGCATGTTGATTGTAGCGGACAAATTGCTCTTGTTCACAATGGCATTATTGAGAATTTTTCCGAATTGAAGCTGGAACTAGAGGGACTTGGACATGTTTTCAAATCTAGAACTGACACAGAAGTGATTGTCCATCTTATCGAGCAAGTTCTAAAAAATAATCCTTCGCTGGGTCTTGCTGATGCAGTTCTTGAAGCAACAAAAAGACTTGATGGGTCATACGCGATTGCCGTGATTTCAACAAAGGAACCAAACAAAATAATATGCGCCAGACACGAAAGCCCTCTTGTCGTCGGCGTGAACGAAAACGCAATTTACTGTGCCTCTGACATTCCAGCGTTCTTACCCTTAACCAACAAAGCTGTCATAATCAATGATGGAGAGCTTGTTACTCTTTCGCTTGAAGGCTACGAAATAAAGAAAATCACCGATGCAAGCCTTGTTCTGCGAGAGCCAAAAATAATTGATTGGACGCCTGAGATGGCTGTTAAACAAGGCTATCCGCATTTTATGTTGAAGGAAATTCATGAGCAACCAGAAACTCTGCGGAACACGCTTAGGTTACAGGAGCATTATCTTGATTTGATGGCGACTTTTCTAGATCGTGCTCGAGAGGTTTTCCTTGTAGCTTGCGGCACGTCTTACCATGCGTGTTTGGCTGCATCCTACATGTTTTCCAAGCTTGCTTTTCTTGCAACATATCCTGTTATCGCCTCAGAATTTGTTGAGCAACATGGCAAATCCGTCAATATCGACAGCACAATATTAGCGGTAAGCCAGTCCGGCGAAACCGCAGACACGTTAGCCGCTGTGAACTGTGCTCGCCAGAGAGCAGCGACTGTTCTTGGGTTGACTAACGTTATTGGTTCAACTCTGACGCGTGTTTCGCGGGTTTATGTTGGACAGCAGTCTGGTCCAGAAATAGGCGTGGCAGCGACAAAAACTTTCTCTTCTCAACTTTCAGTCCTAGCCCAATTAGCTTTGAGGCTTGCAAAGAAAAGAGGGAAAGTTTCTCAGGACGAGATGGACTTTTTGGCTGAAAAGTTGGAAAAGCTGCCAGACACTGTTGAAACAATAATTCAAACACAAGAGGAAAAAGTGAAGCAAATCGCGAAAAAATACAAAGACGCAAAAACCTTCTTCTTCCTCGGGCGAGGAATAAGCACAGCCACAGCCTACGAAGGAAGGCTTAAACTCATGGAAATAGCCTATGTGCCCGCCATAGCTTTTCCAGCAGGCGAAAGCAAACATGGACCTATAAGCCTCGTAGAACAAGGCTTCCCAGTAGTCTTCGTGTGTCCGAAGGATGAAACGCATAAAATTTTGATTGGTAACATAATGGAGATGAAAGCCAGAGGGGCATCCATAATTGCTGTTATCGAGGAAGGCGACGAGGAAATCAAAAAGCTCGCAGACGATTATATAGAAGTGCCCAAGGGTATTCCGGAAGTCTTATCGCCGATACCCTTTGTTATTCCATTGCAGTTGCTTGCTTATTACATGGCGGTTGAAAGAGGACACAACCCTGACATGCCGAGAAACCTTGCAAAATCAGTCACTGTGAAATAACTTCTTTTACGGCGTTTTTTCTTGAATCAAATAATGTTAAAAGGCTGCACTGCAATTATTCATTTGGTGCCTTCATTTGGAGAGAAAGGACTGGGAAAGACTCATTGATAGCCTTGTGAGAGAAGGTATTTTGCGTTCGCCAAAAGTCATCAAAGCAATGCGTTCTGTGCCGCGTGGAAAATTTCTTCCAGAGAACATGCAGTCTTATAGCGCTGTTGACACCCCACTTCCGATAGGTTTTGGACAGACAGTTTCGGCTCCACACATGGTTTCAATAATGAATGAAGCCCTAAGGTTAGAAATTGGGCATAAAGTTTTAGAGGTTGGAGCGGGAAGCGGATGGCATGCAGCCACAATAGCAGAGATAGTTGCTCCTAAAGATGCGCCAAGAAGCGAGTGGGGACACGTATACACGGTCGAGATTGTTCAAGGTTTGGCTGAGTATGCAAGGAAAAACATTTTGAATGAGGGATACGGTGACCGCGTGACAATAATCTGCGCTGACGGCTCTTTGGGTTACCCGGAAAAGGCTCCTTATGACAGAATTCTTGTTACGGCTGCCGCGCCAGATATTCCCAAGCCATTAATCGAACAAGTGAAACCCGGCGGAATTATGCTAATCCCAGTTGGCAGCATGCACTTATTCCAAACTCTTCTAAAAGTCACCAAGGGAGTTGATGGAAAAATTAAAGAAGAAAACCTAGGCGGAGTAGCATTTGTCCCACTGACTGGGGAGCATGGTCATAAATTCTAATTTTTGGATTTGAGATTTTGTGGAGGACATATTCTGAACAAATACAGAGTTTAAGCGGTAGGCTCGGATTCAAACGTGACTTTCTCGAGTTCTTAGGCTATACTGTAGAGGTGAATTCTGGTGAAGTTTACGATAAAACAAAAAACATGTATGTGGCTAATCCTGAAACCTTGTACGTTCTACTTGCACATTATTCTAAGGCTGAACCCACTCAGAAGGCGGGTAAACTTATTAAGTTTAGAAACTTACCCGGAGGCTACGCGTACGAAGAAGCGTTCTTAAAGAGAGCGGTTCACCCGATAACTAGAAGATTTGGAAGCGCCCCAGAAAATTTGGTGAGGGCGGCTGAAGTTTTGGGCGGGCTCAAATGCCAGTTTGGTAATGTGTCAATTGAGGTTCCAGCTTTGCCTATGATTCCTTTAACTTACATCTTGTGGACAGGCGACGATGAACTTCAGCCTTTAGCAAGCATACTTTTCGATTCTACCGCAAGCCACTATTTGCCAACCGAAGACCTTGCGGTTTTGGCTGAGTTGACAACCAGTAGGCTGATGCTTGTCTCAGACCATAAGAAATGAAAATTTCAGTGTAGTTTTTAGAATTCCAACTTCTCCTTGTATGCAACCAAATCTAAGAAACCATGTCCGCTAATGTTCATGCATATAACCTTCTCTTGACCAGCCTTTTCCGCTTTTAACGCTTCATCTATTCCAGCACGCACCGCGTAGCTTGATTCTGGCGCTATAAGCCACCCTTCTGTTTGCAGGAAAATCTTTGCTGCTTCAAAAATTGCTTTTTCGTCTGCAGGATACGCCACGGCTTTTACAATGTTGTGGTGTCGAAGAGCGCTGATGAGCGGGGCTGCCGCGTGATATCTTAAACCATCAGCCTTTATCGGCACCATGTCAGTTTTGTGTCCAAGCGTATACATTTTGAGCAGAGGTGTATGTTCAGCGACATCACCAAAGTCATAGCGGTATTCGCCTTTGACAAGGTTTGGTGCCGCCTGTGATTGTGCAGCTAAGAACTTGCATTCTCGTTTTTTCTGTAAGACTTCGCCTGCGAAAGGTAGCGCTATTCCGCCGAAGTTTGAGCCTCCGCCTAAGCAACCTACAATTAAGTCTGGTGAGTCATCAGCGATTTCGAACTGTTTTATTGTTTCCAACCCGATTATTGATTGATGCAGCAAAACATGGTTAAGCACCGAACCCAAACAGTAAACGCTGTCGCTGTGTTTTTCTGCATACTCCAGACCTTCTGAAACTGCTATGCCAAGTGAGCCTTGATGATTCGCATTTTGCGCTAAAAGCGTTCTTCCGATACTTGTTTCTTTACTTGGAGAAGCATGCACTTCTGCTCCTAAGAGTTTCATTAAAGTGCGCCGTTCATTTTTCCAATCATATACCGCTCGAACCCAAAAGACTACACATTTGAGTCCCATGATTGATGCGGCGTAGGAAAGAGCGCTGCCCCATTGGCCTGCTCCTGTCTCTGTGACTAGGGTTGTTTTTCCTTCCTTTGCTGCATAATACGCTTGAGCTAGTGCAGTGTTAACCTTGTGAGAACCTGTAGGCGACAAATCCTCACGTTTGTAGTAAAGTCGCACTTTTTTCAATTTTAAGTATTTTTCTAATCTTTTTGCTCGGTAAAGTGGTCGGGGACGCCCTGCTTGGATGTATAGCTCTCTTATTTCTTCTGGAATTGGTATCCACGGGTCGGTTGACATTTCTTGTTTTAGGCATTCGTGAACCATTGTTTTTCCAAGAAAGTCCATCCGCGAAGGACCATTTTCGGGTTCTTTTGGTGGAGGTAAAGGTTCTGGTAAATGTGGAATTATGTTGAACCATTTTGTTGGCAACTCATCTACTGGAAGCGAAAATTGGTTTTTTTCCAAGTGGCTTCACCGTTTTTGGAGCAATGCATTATGTTTGGACAGAAGTTAAATATTTCTATACTCAATGCCTCAACTAAACCATTTTTCAAGCGTGGTTTTTCCTTTGAGTTTCTTAGTTCCTTCTCGCATTTTTTCCAGAGCTTTTCGTACGCGGTCTTCTGAGAAGTCTCTTTCTCCACAGATGAAGCTTACTATGCCTTCGTCGTCTGGTTCTTTCCATTCTATTTTGTAATTCTCTGTCACTTTTGGATGCAGAAAAATCTCTCTGATTCTTTGAGGTTCAACTGGAAAATTCGCGTTTTTAAGATGTGGCATGGCATTTTCTATGTTTCCATGCTCTTTTATCAGTTTTAAGGCAGTTTTCGGTCCTAAACCCTCAATCCCGTCTGGATTAAAGTCTGTTCCAATCAATATGCCCACGTCAACTAATTGCTCATATGTTATTCCGCATTCCTTTAGAACATTTTCAAGCTCAACCACTTCCGGAATGACTTCGATGTAAATGTTTTTGCTTGGAAGCTTTCTTCGTCCAGAAATTGTCACGTTTCTCACAAGCCTTGGAGCGCCAAAAAGTAAACTGTCATAGTCTTGGCTTGCACAGTAATCGGCGTCGCCGCGCTTTGCCAAAAAAGCCGCTTGGGCTTCTCCTTCGCTAGGCGCTTGAATCCATGGAATTCCCATTAAGTCTAAGAGTTTTTTGCTGTCTTCTGCCATGTAATCTTTTAGGCGTGATGTTGCCTGCGCGTACATGCGGGCTTCTTCCATTCTGCCTTCACTCAATGCCTTTTCATACAGTGCAGTAGCTTGTTCTTTGGCTTTCATGCGTCTCTTTATTTCAACTTCTTTGAGCGCTGGTGGGGTTCCATCGAAAACGTAGATTGGTTTTATGCCTAACTCTACAAGGTTACTTGTTCTGTAAAGCAAACCGCTCAAGTGGCTTGTTACTCTTCCGCCACTATCTTTTAATGGTGTGCCGTCTGGCTGGCGTATTATGGCTAGAAACTGGTATAGGGCGTTGTAAGCGTCTATGGCTATGGATTTTCCGCTGAGGCTTTCGAGGCTTATGGTTGTTTTTGGAACGAGGTCGCGGAGGTTTACGCCCAAAAGAATCCCATGAAATATACGCATTGAACTATAATAATAAACTTGCGAGGTGAACATAGAAGATATAAGGAAGTCTGACAATTACAGAACCACCACGTGAAGGGGTCATGATGACTGAAAAAACCGCTACAATCACTTTAATTACTTGCACAAGCTGTGGCAAACCAATCCCGCCTGGAGCGGAAGCCACGAAGTTTCTCTGCCCAAACTGCGGCGAAATCCAAATACGCCGTTGTGGAAAATGCAGAAAATTTGGGCGTCCGTATAAGTGTCCAAAATGCGGTTTCATTGGACCATAATAAATGGAGGTTGAAGAATGGGTAGCGTTGTAATTGTCTACAAAATCTTTCCTAAAGAAGTAATTGATAACTTCGACCCTTTAAAAAAGAAGATTGAAAAGACTCTACCAGAGTTTGCTGCGGTTCGCGGATACGGCGAAGAACCAATAGCCTTCGGCTTAAAAGCACTGCTGGTGCAGATAAGTTTTCCAGAAGACAAAACGGGTGTGCTTGAAGAACTTGAAAAACAATTGGAAGGCATTAGTGAAATAAGCCAAGTGCAAACTGTCATGGTGCGTAGAACAAGCAGATAACCTTAAACATCTGGTTTAAACATTTATATAGGATTGAAACTTTGTTTCGAGATGTATCCTAATCAACTGATAATGGAAGGATTCTAATTGAGTGAAGTTCAATTGCGAGTTGGAGACGCAAGACAAAGAGATGTTGGAAGAGGCATAGCCCGCGTAGACCAAAAAACAATGCAAAAACTAGGCATAACGGCAGGCGACGTTGTGGAAATAGCTGGGAAAAGAACAACTTCCGCCATAGCCTGGCCAGCCTACAGCGAAGACCAAAACCGAGACATGATAAGAATAGACGGTTTCACACGCAAAAACGCCGGCGTAGCCATCAACGAATACGTCGTTGTCCGCCCAGCCAAAGTCAAAACTGCATTAAGCATAACATTGGCGCCAGTGGACATGCGCCTAAACGTTGACGAAGATTTCACTAACTTTGTGAAAAACCGACTCATGGAAAGAACACTCGTTGAAGGCGACACAACACTTGTTATGATGCTTGGACACGCCATTCCCTTCACAGTAACAAAAACTCGCCCACATGGCATAGTGAAAGTCACGTCAGAAACAAAACTCACAATCTTAAACGAGCCAGCGCCCGAAGGAAAAGGACTACCACGAACAACATACGAAGACATAGGCGGTTTACATGAAGAAATTCAAAGAGTAAGGGAGATGGTTGAGCTTCCGCTGAGGCACCCGGAACTTTTCCAAAGACTCGGAATAGAGCCGCCAAAGGGAGTTTTACTTCACGGTCCGCCAGGCTGCGGTAAGACATTGTTGGCTAGGGCTGTAGCGAATGAATCTGAAGCAAACTTCTTCTCAATAAATGGACCGGAAATTATGAGCAAATTCTACGGTGAGTCAGAAGCGCGGCTTAGAGAAATTTTCCAGCAAGCCCAACAGAACGCGCCAAGCATAATATTCATCGACGAGCTTGACGCCATAGCGCCCAAACGTGAAGAAGTCACCGGCGAAGTTGAAAGGCGTGTTGTTGCGCAACTTCTCGCATTAATGGACGGTTTATCGGGAAGAGGAAATGTTATTGTCATAGGCGCCACAAACAGACCCGGCGCACTTGACCCAGCGTTGCGCCGACCCGGCAGATTCGACAGAGAAATTGAGATAGGCGTGCCGGACAAGCAGGGAAGATACGAAATCTTGCAGATTCATACGCGTGGAATGCCTTTGGCTGAGGATGTTGACCTTAAGAAACTTTCTGAAATGACGCATGGCTATACAGGTGCAGACTTAGCAGCATTATGCCGTGAAACAGCCATGAAAGCCTTGCGCAGATACCTGCCACAAATAAACCTCGAAGAAGAACGCATACCACCAAGCGTTTTGGAAAAGATGGAAGTGAAAATGGAAGATTTCATGAACGCCTACAAAGAAGTCACGCCGACAGCCATGCGCGAAGTCTACATTGAAGTGCCAACTGTCCATTGGGAAGACATAGGCGGTTTGGAAGAAGTAAAACGGGAGCTTAAGGAAGCCGTGGAGTGGCCTATGAAAAACCCAGAAATGTTCCAGCGCCTCGGCATCAAACCGCCAAAGGGAATACTTCTCTATGGACCACCCGGCTGCGGTAAAACATTGTTGGCTAGGGCTGTCGCTACAGAAAGCGAAGCTAACTTCATAACAATTAAGGGTCCAGAAGTTTTCTCAAAATGGGTCGGAGAATCCGAAAAAGCCATAAGAGAAGTTTTCAGAAAAGCTCGAATGGCAGCGCCTTCGGTCATATTCTTTGATGAGATTGACTCGCTTGTGCCCCGCCGAGGCTTAGGCTTCGCAGACAGCGGCGTATCAGAACGTGTCATCAGCCAACTCCTAACCGAAATGGACGGAATCGTCGCTTTAGAAGACATTGTAGTTATAGCAGCGACAAACAGACCTGACATCGTAGACCCAGCAGTATTGCGTCCAGGAAGATTTGACCGGCTCATATACGTGCCGGAACCTGACGAGAAAAGCAGACTGCAAATATTCAAAATCTACACGAAAAACATGCCTTTAGCAAAAGACGTTAACATATCAGAGTTAGTGGCTATGACAAAGAATTATTCTGGCGCAGACATAGAGGCTCTCTGTAGAGAAGCAGCCATGCAAGCCTTACGAAGAGACATAAACGCAAAAGAAGTCGCAATGATTGACTTCCAAGAAGCAATAAAAAGAACAGGGCCGTCGATAACGCCGGACATGGAGAAATGGTATAAAGGTTTCATGCAGCAAGTTCGCCAAGTGCAGAAGCCCGCCACGCCAGTTGCTTAGGAGCGCATGGTCTTGCCGGTTAAGACTTGGAAGACGCATCCCGCTTATTTCGTTCTATTGGAAATTTTGAAAAAGAAAGGTGCAATGACGGATACGGAGCTGTTCGATGCGTTAAGTGAAGAATATGAAGATTTGGGCTTTAAAGACTTCAATGAACTTTTGATGCGGTTGGAGATAAGTGGAAAAATTCGAAGCATGTCATTGGCTCGCGGAAAGAGACGAATTGAGCTTGTAACGTAATCAGTGTGCATCCGATGGAAACAGTTTCAGACGCCATTATTGTTGGAGGTGGACCATGCGGCTCATTTGCGGCGCTAAACCTAGCAAAACATGGCTTTAACGTAACCGTTTTTGAAGAACATGAAGAAATTGGCATTCCATGCCACTGCACTGGGCATTTAAGCATCAATGGTCTAAGGGCTCTTGGACTTTATCCGCTTCCCAAAAAAATTGTTGAAAACTTTTTTTATGGAGCAAACTTTCACTCTCCTAGCGGAAAGACACTTTCGGTTCGTTTCTCTCAACCTGTAACATGCATTGTTAACCGTGCCTTATTCGACAAGCACATCGCAGAAAACGCGAAAAAAGCTGGAGTGCAATATCGCCTAAATTCACAAGTTAAATCATTAATCATTGAGAACGATTTTGTAAAGGGTGCATTAGTAAAGCTGAACGGCGAAATTGATGACGATTTTACAGCTAAAATTGTAGTAGATGCTGAGGGAATATCTTCCCGAATCTTGAGGCAAACGGGCTTGCAAACGCTAAACAGCGAAATGCTTGTTAATGCTGTGCAGGCAGAAGTTGAAAACGTTAAAGACATCGAGTCAGACATGGTTGAAGTTTTCTTTGGGAAAGACTATGCGCCGGGTTTTTATGCATGGTTGGCTCCGAAGCAGGACGGAAAAGCGAAAGTGGGTTTAGCAGCGCAAACTGGGAATCCGAAGGAATTTTTACAAAAGCTGATGTACAATCATCCCGCGGCGTCTAGGAAATTGCGAACCGCGAGAATATTGCGAACCGTTTTTCATCCAGTAACGCTTGGAGGTCCTATTCCTAGAGTTTATTTCAACGGGTTTTTGGCGGTCGGCGATGTGGCTTCTCAAGTGAAGTCCACAACTGGTGGTGGAGTGATTATGGGAATGAACTGTGCAAGAATTGCCGCAGAAGTAGCAGGCGAGGCTTTACGTGTGAATGATTTTTCATCCAATTTTCTGAGCAAGTATCAGAGGCGGTGTGAAAAGATTTTAGGTTTTGACATGAAAGCCATGCTTAGAATAAGAAAAATGCTCAATGCAATGTCTGATAAGAAAATCGATTATGCCATTAGTTTCTGCACAAAACTAGGCTTGGATAAAACTCTTCAGAACGTTGAAGACATAGATTTTCAAGGAAAAACGCTCGTACATGCTTTGCGGAGTCCACGGGTTATTTCAGTTCTTTTCTACCTATTCTTTCTTCACTTGTCTGCAAATCCTTAAAATCTCTGGGGAATAAACTGTTAGAGACGGTTGGAAAGTATATGAGCGAGTTTCGTTATAAGCAAGTTGTTGTTTTTCGTTCTGATTTACGTTTAAGTAAGGGTAAGGTTGCTGCTCAAGCTGGCCATGCGGCTGTTTCTGCGGCTGAAGAAGCTCGCAGACATCATAAGGTTTGGTGGGAAAACTGGTTGGACGAAGGGCAGTGCAAAATAGCTGTTAAGGTGAAAAACGAAAAGAAATTGCTAGAGCTGGAGAAGCAAGCGAAAGAATTAGCGTTGCCTTGCGCATTAATTGTTGATAAAGGTTTGACTGAGATTCCGCCGGGAACTGTTACTTGTTTGGGGATTGGTCCTGCGCCAGTTGAGAAGGTGGATAAGTTAACTGGTAAGCTTCCTCTTTTTTAGTGTTAAGAGTGTAGTGTGGCTTGTTTGTTCCTAGAGTTGAGAAGTTAATCGGCATTGAAGTTTATGCTACTGCTTCGTCTGGTATTGGCGGAGTTATTCGGCAGTCTGTTGAGGATTTTGTTGTTGAAGAAGTGCTGGTTGACGGTTCCAAAGCTGAAATCAGTCGCACCATGGAGCATCAGACTTTAGGCGCATCGTCAACGAAAGACCGTTATCTACTATGCGTTATGGTCAAGCGGAATTGGGACACTTTCCAAGCTATTAGAATGATTGCTGAGCAATTAGGCATAAGCACCGGACAAATCCGCATTGCTGGCATAAAAGACGCCAAGGCTCTCACAGCCCAGCACATCACAATTGAGAACGCAACAACCGAAAAAGTTCAGCAGATTAAAGTTAAAGACATAGAAATCCACCCCATAGGCTATTTTCGCAGTAAACTTTCGCCCTATTACCTCTTAGGAAACAGTTTTAACATTAAAATCAAAGCAATAAGCCACTCTGAAACCACAATAAAAAAGAGAACCGCAAAAATCGTTGAAGAACTTAAAGCTATAGGCGGTATTCCTAACTTTTTTGGTCACCAACGCTTCGGCACAACTCGCCCGATAACACATTTCGTTGGTAAGGCTCTTGTTAAAGGCAACTTCAAGAAAGCAGCCATGCTTTTTTTGGCTAAACCCAGCCCCTACGAGCATCCAGAATCAAGACAAGCACGTAAAGATTTGCAAGCCACACAAGACTTTAAACAAGCGTTAAAGAATTTTCCGAAGCAACTACGCTATGAGCGACTGATGCTTAGGCACCTAATTCAAAAACCCGACGATTTCGTAGGTGCTTTTCGACAACTACCAACGAAACTGCGTTTGCTTTTTCCGCAAGCCTATCAATCTTATCTCTTCAACAAGTTTCTAAGCAAGAGAATCACAAGTGGTTTTGCGTTTAATAAAATTGAAGCTGGAGATTACGTTGTGAATATCGAACGTTCAGGACTACCAATTATCACAATGTACAAAATAGCAAATCCACAAACACTTAACGAAATTAACAAAGCAGCCGCAACTGGAAAAATGCGTCTAGCCCTTCCCCTAATAGGCTTAAAACAACGAACCTCACAAGGCATTCAAGGAGAAATCGAAAAACGTATTCTTGAAGAAGAAGGCATAACTCAAAAAAACTTTAAAATTAAAGCGATGCCAGAAACAACCACGAAAGGAGAACTGCGAGCCGCCATAACTCCGTTGAACAACTTTTCCTTAAACAAAGTAGAAAAAGACTTCGCAGACTCACTCAAGAACATTGCAAAAGTAAGCTTCATGTTATATCGCGGTTCCTACGCAACCATTCTCCTAAGAGAAATAATGAAACCACGAAATCCAATAAAAGCCGGATTTTAAATTTAAAGACAAAACTTTATTCTCTCAAGATGCATTAAGCATTGGAAGGAAACGGTTATGGTTTCTGAAAACGCAGTTTGGTTTGCCGAGTTGACAATGAAAGAAGTGAAAGAAGCCGCAGAAGCAAACAAAGTAATAATTCTTCCAGTTGGAAGCGTTGAAGAACATGGTTTCCACTTGCCACTTTGCACAGACAGCGTACAACCCGAATACGTCGCAGCCGAAGCAGCCAAGAAAACAGACAGCCTAATCGCGCCACCATTAAAATATGGAATCTGCACCGCCACCCGCATTTTCCCCGGAACAATTTCGATAAGCTTTCAATCGTTATATAGAATTACCCGAGAAATAATTGAAGAATTCATACGCAATGGCTTTAAACGATTCTTAATCCTCAGCGGTCACGCAGATGAGGAACAAATGGCCGCTTTAAGACTTGCCGCACACCGCGTAATGTGGAAACACAGAGAGGAAGCCGAAAAACGAAAACTGCGAATAATGGTGTGCTCCGACTACGACTTTGCATATGAACTTCGTGGAAAATATTTTGACGAAAAGGATGGCCACGGCGGCACGATTGAAACTTCACGAGTAATGGCGATAAAACCAAACTTGATAAAAGGAAAGGGACGAAAGAACTTCCAGAAACTTCCAAAATTTGAGGTTATCGTAGATTCGAGAGAACTTCTGCCGGAAGGAATACGTGGCGACCCAACAGTGGCTTCAGCCGAAAAGGGAAAGTTCATAAACGATTACATAATAGGCGAATTAGTCAAATTAATCGAAGAACTGAAAAAGTAAAATGCCTCTCACATCTCATTTGTCGTATCAATGATTGGAACAAAAGTTGAACCTATAAATAAGGGGGGCTATAATTACCAAAAAGCCTAAAAATCTATAGATAAACACAAGCTTGGCTTGCCATACATCCAAACGATGTTAAGGTGTTAATCTAAACTTGTCTCTAGGATAAAGCGTTACTTCTCGAATGTTCTTTTTACCAGTCAACATCATAGTCAACCTTTCCAGTCCTATAGCCCACCCCGCATGTGGCGGCATCCCATAATCAAACGCTTGCAAATGGTGCCTAAAAGATTCTGGATTCAAGCCCTTCTCCTTCAACCGCTTTATCAAAAGCTCTTTAGAAGCGATTCTCGTTCCTCCAGACACGAGCTCTATCCACCGCCACATTAAATCAAAGCCTTCACATAATTCTGGATTATCATCACGCGGTTTTATGTAAAAAGCCTTAGAATGCGTCGGCCACTCAGTTATAAAATAAAGATATGGATGAATCTTGCCCAATTTCCTAAGTGCTGGTGTCGGTATGTCTTCTCCCCACGGAATCTCTATGCCCTCGTGTTCCAATTCACGTAGTGCTTCATCATATTTTAATCGTTTTAAGGGTAATTCCGGCACTTCTACAGTATACTTTAGTACTGCCAATTCCCTCTTGCATTTCTCGCGGACAGTCATGCAAACATGGCGCATCAATTGCTCAAGCAACTGCATTACCGCTTCAGCATCAGCGAAAGCCTGCTCAATATCCACAGAAATAAACTCGCTTGAATGAAGACGGGTATGCGACTCTTCAGCCCTAAAAAAAGGACCAACCTCGAAAACCTTCTCCAAACTCATCACAAGCTGTTCCTTATACAACTGCGGACTCTGAGCAAGAAACGCCTTCCGCCCAAAATAATCAATCTGAAAAAGAGCCGCACCGCCTTCAGTTGCGGATGCAATTATCCGTGGCGTATGCACTTCCAAAAATCCTCTCTCAAACAAGAAATCCCGTATTGCTTCTACAGCTACATGCTGCACTTTGAAAACTGCAGTGTTTTCTTCTTGGCAAAGGTCCAACGCCCGTGCGTCCAATCGAACCTCCAGATTTGCAGGCGTTTTCCCAGTTGTGTCAATAGGCAATTGAGAAGCTGCAGTGTTAAAAATCTTAATCTCCTTCGGTATTACTTCGATGCCTCTCGGTGTCATGTCGGTTTTTTTCACAACACCCTTCACACCTATACTATACCTTCTCTGCAACACACTGGACTTCGACAAAACTTCGCTAGCCACTTTTTTCTTTGGAACAGTAACTTGAACAGTGCCTTCACGGTCCTGCAGTATAATAAACCGAATACCACCCAAATCACGGACATCTTGAACCCAACCAAAAACAGTAACTTCCTCACCGTCCATTTCAGGCTTAACCTCAGCAGTATAGTGCGTTCTGAACCACTCACCAATAGAATCCAACTTCACAATTTCACCGCCAGACTCTTAATCCGCAAATTCCACACGCAAGACCATGTTCCGAACCTTACGCGCAATCTCCTTTAAAGCCTTTACATCAAAAGGCGGTTGCGAACCACGCCGCTTCTTCAAAATAACTCTCGTCTCCGTAGTGCCATCAGGCAGCCAAATCGTGTTAATAGTCATTATGCTCAAAGGCGCAAACAAATCCTCCAAAAACTTGCGGTCATCAACCCCATACTCCAAAACACGAACTCTCCTACCAGTCTCCTCACTCAAAGCCTTCATAATTTTCCCGCCATAACCCAAAAGCCGGGGAACATCTCCGTGTCCCACAACCAAAGCCAAAGTCCCATCCACCTCAACCGCACCATGAAAATAAACATTCTGAAGAGAAGGATACCTCTCCTCCAAAGACAACAACAAACGAGCAATCCTCAAATCAAGCTCACTTATTTCTCCAGACTTTAACTTAGCCGAACACTTCTGACACAGTATCCCACTCTTCAAACAGAAACTACATAATGCTGTTTTCACCTGAAACGGTGCCCTCCACAAATAAAGGAGGGGGGCGGAGCTCTGAACATTTACGCGAACGCTGTTTAGCGTTCTAGGGTTATCTCGATTGTGCTTACGTTTGTGGGCGTGCTACCCTCTTCTCTGGGTGCCATTTGTTCCGTTCCAATGCCGACTTTCTTGATCTTTACGTCCGGCAGGAATCGGCGTCTAACGACTTCGACGACGTCAACGGCACGACTTATGGATCGCCCTCTTGCTTTAACATTTACTTCTTTTGCTCCGCCGTGAAAGAGGGTTATGCAAGCCAGTACATAGTTCATTACTGGCTTATTTCCGATCAATACAGAGTTGCTTTCTGACATACTGACCGCCTCACTCCTAGTTTTTCCATTTTTTATGGCTTCATAACCATTTTTATCGACAAATAAATACATTACGGTTTATACTTCTAGTTAACGGTTAAAAACTGCCCATGTTTCGTGCTTTTTGTTTGCTAAACTTTTAAATAATCCCTACTATTGTAAAATTCAACCTTAACAAAACGTTACAAAGGGGAAGAAATATTGGAAGCTCTTACAAGGCGCTCGTTGAAGATTCTGCGGATGTTGTATGAAAGAGGCAAATCCGCGAGCACATACACGTTACACGTGAAACAGGATGAGTTGGCAAAGCAATTGGGCATAAGTAGGCAAGCATTAAACGTTCACTTGAGAAAACTGAGAGATTTAAACTATATACGCACTGGTAGAGGTTTCATAGACGTAACTGAAAAAGGACTGGATGTACTTGGAATAACTTCAGCTCCCGCATTTGTACTTCTTAAAGTGTCGCCTCACAAGAGAATGTACGCTTATGAAAAGGTTAAGGAACTCACCCTTCAAAGGGCTTTCAGAATAGCAGGCGACGTTGACGCTTTATTAATAGTTGACCGCGAAAAGCTTGACGAAGTTCTGAAAAGGTTATCTGCTATTGAGGGAATACAGGACACAAAATCTTACGTTACAATAGAAAGCATAAAGTGAGGAGAGGACCGCTATGAAACTGTTCGAGTATGAAGCGAAAAACATACTTGCAAAACACGGAATCCCAACACCTCAAGGCGGATTGGCAACAGACAAAACTCAAGCACGTGAGATTTTATCTAAACTGAAACCACCATTTGCTGTCAAAGCGCAAGTGCTGGTTGCTGGAAGAGGAAAGGCTGGTGGGATACTCTTCGCTGAATCCATTGCAGAAGCGGAAAAATCTGCTGAAAAATTGTTGAGTATGCAGATAAAGGGTATTCCCGTCAAAAGTGTTTGGATTGAAGAGAAAATACAAGTGAAAAAAGAGCTTTACTTCGGCATAACCACAGACAGATTCAACCAAAGCTACGTAGCAATCGCCTCTGCAGTTGGCGGAATGGAAATAGAAGAAATAGCCGCCCAAGCCCCAGAAAAAATCATTAAATTATTGATAAATCCTCGGCATGGTTTTAGCTCATTCCACGCTCGACAAGTAGCGAGAAAACTTGGCTATGTCAATGGTCAACTTTCTGAACTTGGGAAAATTTTCGAGCGACTTTATCAAGTAGGTATGGAATATGATGCTGAGTTGATTGAGATGAATCCTCTTGTGGAAACCGTTGAAGGAAAATTTGTTGCGGCAGATGCTCGTATAATAATAGATGATAATGCCCTTTTCCGACATCCAGAGTATAAGAAAAGGCTCCTAAGTGAAGAAAGCGAACTTTCTCCGCAAGAAATAGAAGCTCTGAAAAACGATTTGGCTTACGTTAAACTGGATGGAAATATAGGCATTATTGGTAATGGAGCGGGACTTGTGATGGCAACGCTTGACACAATTCAATTTTATGGCGGAAAACCCGCAAACTTCTTAGATGTTGGCGGTGGAGCTCCATCTGACAAAATTGCCACAGCCTTGAAAATAGTGCTTTCAGACCCAAACGTCAACGCTCTATTCATCAACATTCTAGGCGGAATCACCAGATGCGATGAAGTTGCACAGGGAATCCTTGAAGCAAAGGCAAAAGTTGGAGCAACAAAACCAATGGTCATAAGACTCGTGGGAACAAATGAAGAAGAGGGAAAACGAATACTAACAGAAGCCGGCATACACGTATTAGAAAGCATGGAAGAAGCAGCACAGCGCGTTGTCGAAGTCACTAAGAGCGGAGGAAAATAACATTGGGAATAATAATTGACAGAAACACCCGAACAATCGTTTGGGGCATCACTGGAACCCAAGGAAGCTTTCACACAAAGCTAATGCTGGAATATGGCACAAAAATTGTCGCCGGCGTAACTCCCGGGAAAGGTGGAACCCAAGTCCTTAATGTTCCAGTTTATGACACTGGAGAAGAAGCCCAAGAAAAGCACTCAGCAAACGCCGCAATAATTTTTGTTCCAGCGCCCTTCGCCGCAGACGCAACACTGGAAGCCTTAGAAAATGGAATAAAAACCATAGTAATAATAACAGAGCATATCCCAATAAAAGATGCAATCAACATAATGGCACGCGCAAAAGAAACAAACGCAACAATAATAGGACCCAACACCCCAGGCATAATAACCCCAGGAGAAAGCAAACTTGGGATAATGCCCGCGCATATTTTTAAGCCAGGCAAAGTGGGCATGGTTTCGAGAAGCGGAACCCTCACATACGAAGTGGCCGCAAGTCTAACAAGAAAAAATCTTGGGCAATCCACATGTCTCGGACTGGGAGGAGACCCAATAACAGGCTTAAACTTCATAGACGCACTAAAAATGTTTGAAAAAGACGAGCACACAGAAGCCATGGTTTTGATAGGCGAAATCGGCGGCAACCTCGAAGAATTGGCAGCCAAACATATCTCCGAAGCCAAATACCCAAAACCAGTCGTAGCATTTGTTGCTGGGCGTTCTGCACCGCCGGGAAAACGTATGGGTCACGCGGGAGCAATAGTGATGGGCAAGGCAGGAACGGCAGAGAGCAAAATTGAAGCCCTCAAAAAAGCCGGCGTAAAAGTTGCCGAAAAACCTGGCGATATAGCCGAGCTCATAAACGTCTGAGACAGACAAAAAGTATATGTGTAGGCAAATGGTCTGTGTTCTAGCCAAAAAGAGATGTTGACAAATGCCAATCCTGGATCCGCTCAAGAAAACCATAGCTCAAAAACATAGATTATATATGAAAATCTGCAGAGAATGTGGTGCACGGAATGCTGAAACTGCGGTGAAATGTAGAAAGTGCAGAAGCAAGAATCTGCGTTGGAAGAAAAGAGAAATTGTGAAATAGTTTCTTTTAAAGAATTTTAATCAAAGTTTCAATGTTAAAGATGGTGTTTGCGCAACCGTTCTTTATTAGGGGAACAGCTTGGCCGACTACGTCCATCTGTTGCGTTATTTCCCCACCAAGTCTTATTTCTTCACCACAAGCAACTCCTACAACACCCTCATAACGTTTATTACTCAATATTTTCGGTACGCAAGAGCCCCCTGGCAAAATGTAAACATCGTAGCCCTTTTTCTTTGCAAGTGTTGTTGCCTTGTTAATTAGGCAATCTGGGGAACAGTGGGCGCAAACATAGGATGGAATGTTTGGGTCAAAGGTTGCATTGCAACGGTTATCCATGTACTTTCTAGAACAATGCGGTAGAAAAAGTGCTCTTTTCTTTGTCTGCATGAATTTTTCTCTTTCTCTTATGTTTCTGGCTTGCATGTCTATTAGATCTTGTATAACGATCACAGCGTCAGATAAGTTGAGACCGGTTGCTTCGTCAATTTTGAATTTTTTTATGATTTCCTGAGCGGTTTTGCCCACTTTTTTGTGCACGCTTGCTTGATAGCCAACTTTGGCGATTTCTGTAAAGAAGAAACGTGGAATCCTTGAAAGGTCAAAGGCGAATTTGTATGGCATATTTACATAATAGATAGACAAACCTTTAAAATTAACTGATGTTTATATCTAGTGTCAAATGTAAAGCATGCTCAATATCGAGGAGGATTAATGTTGGGTATCTTTAGCAGATTTAGAAAAGGAAAAGAAAAGGAAAAGAAGGCAAACGTTCAACCTGTACAACAAAAAAGCGAGCTTGAAAAACTTTGTGGAGATGATAAAGAAACCTATGAAGCGCTACTTAACACAATGTTTCTTGACCCGAGGAAAACTGGGACGACGATGAAAGAAGCTGCTGAGAATGCCAAGAAATTTGAGAAAGCCAAAGACTTTGTAAGAGCCAAAGTATGGTATGAAATTGCAGGTGGTTTGGCGATTTATGAAGGTAATGTCGAAAGAGTTGTGGAATTTTTCAGTTCTGCTGAAAAACTTTCGCCGAATGCAAGGTACACAATACTAAAGAATCCACAGAAGGCCGTTGCTAAAGCGCAGGAATATTACAAGAAATATTTGGTTCAAGCGACAGAGAGTTCTTGAGTTTCTTATTAAGCGTAAGGAAAACATTGATGTTATTTTTCTGTGTTCTCGCTGTAGCCTAGCAGTTCCCTTAGAGACTTCACTTCCTCTCTTAACATGCTGACTTCACTTTCAAGAGCTGTGACTTTTGATTCTGCTACTTTTCTCAATTTTTCAATTTCAATCATTAAATTTGCCCGTTCCGTTTCTAAGGTTTTTATTTTTTCGCGTAGATTTTTCAAAGTCTGCATTAGCTCTCCCCTTATACCTTTTATCCTTTCAACTATATTTTTAATGCTTGCTGTCTCTTCGACTTTGGTTTCAGCTTCGACAGTAGCTCTGAACCTAGCTTTACAGTTTGGGCATTCGAAGATTCCCATTGCCATTTTGGATTCTTCGCCTTTTTTTAACGGTTTTCGGATAGAAATGGGCCAAGTTTTAATGGGTGTTGCCACGTCACTTCCGCATTTAGGACAATTAACCAAACTATAAGCCCCTTCCTATAATTATCGTCTTGCAGTCTAAAATGTGTTTTGCAATAATCATAAAATGCGGCTAGGAAGATAAAATATTAATTATGATTGTGCAGAGTATGAATATTGAGAGGATGGAAGGCTTATGCAAGTTATAGGCATGAAGACTAAGCTGGAAGAAAAAATTAAGGCGTTAGAAAATGAGAAGAACAAGCTTTTGGAGGAGATAGAGCATCTTAGAGAGGTTGTTGAGTTGAGCGAAAAGGCGAAGGTTCTAGAGAACGAGGTTAACAAACTTAAAAAAGAAGCTAAAACTCTGAAAGAGAGGATTCCCCAAGAACTTCTTCAAGAACTCGGCGAGACGGAGTCTCAATTCTTGGAAGAAGAGGAAGAAAAATGCTCTAGTTGTAATGAGGAAGAACTTCTCTAAAGAAGCTTGAAAATAAAAAAGGAAGAGGCTAAAGAGCCATCTGAAACATTAATCGGTCAACAAGCTCTTTGTAACGGTTTCGAATAGTAACTTCTGTTACCTGTGCTATCTCAGCTATTTCCCTCTGCGTTTTCCTTTCACCTGTTAACACTGAGGCAATATAACTTGCTGCAGCTGCAATACCTGTAGGGCCTCGACCTGAAGTAAGTTTTAGTTCTTTTGCTGCCCCCAAAATTTTGTGGGCTATTTCTTCGACTTTTCCTTGCATTGTCAACTGATTTGAAAACTTTGTTATGTACTGTCCGGGTTTGAGCGGAGGAATGGAATAGTCGAGTTCTTTTATTAGGAAACGGTAGCTGCGTCCAACTTCCTTTTTGTTTACGCTTGACGCTTGTGCTATTTCTTCTAATGTTCTAGCCAATCCGCATTGTCGGCAAGCCAGATAAATTGCTGCAGCAGTCACGCCTTGAATTGATCTTCCGCGTATTAGTCGTTCTTTTACGGCTTTTCGGTATATGACTGAAGCTGTTTCTAGAATGTTTTTTGGAAGGTTTAGGTTATTTGCGATTTTCGTGATTTCTGACAATGCGAAAGCTAGGTTGCGTTCTGTTGCGTCAGAAACTCGTATACGCCGCTGCCATTTTCTAAGGCGGTAAACTTGTGCTTTCTGTCCGGGCGATAGGCTTTTTCCATAAATATCTCGGTCATGCCAATCAATCATTGTTGATAAGCCCTTATCGTGAATCGTGTAAGTTAAGGGAGCTCCGACTCTGGTTCGTTTCGTTCTCTGTTCGTCATCGAAAGCTCTCCATTCTGGTCCTCTGTCGGCTATTTTTGCAGCTACTACGAAACCACAGTCCATGCAAACTATTTCTGCGCATTCATAATCACGCATGAGCCTTGTGCTGCCGCATTCTGGGCAACATTGAACCTTTGTTGGTTCAGCACGTGATGCAGGTAATTGAGGGTTAGAAGCTTCATGTCCCTCTTCGTTACTGCCCATTTATGTCTTCTCCTTTCTCCTTTTTGAGGGGACCACATACAACGTTTTGTTAGCTAATTTTTCGGGTTCTTGTGATATCGATTTTATTGCTGCATAGGGCGAGGATACTGGTCCGAATATGTCAAATATTTTTCCAATGGGCTTCAAATTTTCATCAACAACTGTTTCGCCGATTTTTGGAAGGTTTTCAATTTGGATGATTATGCTTCGGCTTGGACTTACATGGAGGACTCGACCCAGTCTCTGCAAAATTTTGATTTCCCCTCACGAAAAACGAATGGTTCAAAAACGAAGCATTTTATTTAAACCTTTCTACTTTAATTTGTAACTGAAATTTCTTTTGCACATAATTTTAGTCAAAACTTTCATAAATAAGTCCATAAAACTGAAAATGCCTCCCGCAAAATCCCTTTTTTTCTATTCTTGACGACTCGCGTTTCTGTTAACAGTGACTAATAGAGTATTGGATTGCAAATATCATTCTCTCAAAAGCGGTAGGGCTCGTTGAAAAGTGCGGGGGGTGGGATTTACGCACAAATTTACCAGTAAAAATCATTAGTTTGAGGAAACATGTTCAAAATTTGGTGCGGTGCTATGTGTGATTTATCTCTAGTTTTATACCTTTTCTTCCTTTTTCAACAGCCTAATCTCTTTTTCAATCTGTTCTATTGTCAGGTTCTCTGTAGCTCTTCTGAGCTCTACTACAGAGTCGCCATATTTCCGTCTAATTTCACTTAGGAATTTTATGGCTCTTTTTGCCCCAAGTTCTTTTACTAGCGCCTCAAAGGGCACTTCCACTGTTGCTATTTGGGTCTCAGTCATTTTTTCACCTATGCTTTTCTTCTAAATAATTAATAGGATTTCTTACTTTTAACCTATATCCTTCTTTCGTTGCAAATTCTTCAATGC
>JAIMAA010000195.1 GCA_023512225.1 Candidatus Bathyarchaeota archaeon | reverse complement strand
TATCACACGATTACACAAGCTTCAATTGAGCCTAATTCTGTGTTTAAGCAAGTTTCTAAAACATACATGCAGAACACCGAAATTTGGGAGCCTGTAGAAGATGAGCAAGGCAACTTGAAGAAGCTTATAATCAAAAGAAAAGTAGAAAGAATAAGCTAGAACAGCATACGAGTATGCCACGATGCCAGCAGCTACATGCTTAAGTCCAAGAAGTAGTATAACGTCTACTTTTAATGTTCAAAATAGCGTTCGATGTGGAAAGCTTTATTACTTCAGCGAGCTTTATGTAACGTTCAAGCTGATGGAGTGTTTAAACATGTATGCCAAACAAAACTGAAGTAGAAACATTATTTATTTGCATCGTTTGTGGCAAATCTTTTCGCTCACAGCGAGGCTTAGCTGGACACATGCGAATCCATAAAGATGTTAAATTTAAGAGAACAACTATAGTTGTTCCCGATGTAAAATGGCAGAATTTTAAGGAGCTGTGCAAAAAGCATCACACTACCACTTGCGCTGTGATAAACGCAGTTATAGACTCTATGCTCTCTTGGAAAACTGTTTCTTTAACTTCCCCTAACCCAATAACCATTCAAGTGATACAAGAATTTGGTGGAAAGCCTCGCTCTAAAAACAAGTATAAGGGAATTCTATGGTAGAAGAAATAGGGGAATCTATAGATCCGAAGGCTTATCAGACTATTTTGCTTCATAAGATGATGAAGTCTTTAGATAGCATTAATAAGCTTCTGCAGTCTAAGGAGATGAAGGGAGTTCTCGTACACAAAGAAGTCGTGGTAAACGGCTTCGCAGAGTTAGACTTTTTAGACGTTGATCCTTATCGTCTTCTTTTTCGCGTAGATGTTTTCAACAAAGGCGATGTAGATGCGCAGGTGAGGGTGAATCGTGAAGGAGATTGGATTCCCGTTGAAGCGAGAGCGTATCAACCTCTAAGCTTCGACAAAGCGCATGTTAGATACTTGTCTATGAAAACTAAAAATGGAACTACTACACTTAAACTTGTTGGTGTCTACTAGGCTTTGGGACTTTGGCACAGTGAGAAAGAAGAGAGGCTCCTTGAGCAGATCTTAGAAGA
>JAIMAA010000194.1 GCA_023512225.1 Candidatus Bathyarchaeota archaeon | reverse complement strand
TATCACACGATTACACAAGCTTCAATTGAGCCTAATTCTGTGTTTAAGCAAGTTTCTAAAACATACATGCAGAACACTGAGGAGTGGATTCCAGTAGAAGATGAGCAAGGCAACTTGAAGAAGTTAATAGTCAAAAGAAAAGTTATAAGAAGCTAAACTCTTTGAACTCCACGTTATGTTCGCAAATATTAATCTATTAATAAAAAGCAGCAACGTGTGTATTATCGTAGTATATTATTGTTGTTCTATCTAGGGGTTGTAGAAGATGTTGTTTCATCTTTTCGAAAAGCTTTAAATAAAAAAGCAGACGCAAAAAGCATTAGATAAAAAGCAAACCTCTGGAGGAACTAAGATGGTTTATGAGCTGAAGAAAGTTTATAGGTGTGTTGTTTGTGGCGCGAGGTTCTCCAATAAAAAAGCTTTAGCGGGCCACTTCAAGAAGCACAGTCCAAAATACGCTGGAAACTCTACTTACGGAGGAACCCCCTGTATTACAAGCTTCTATACGACAAAAGAGAAGATTGAAAAGATTAAGATTATATGTAAGGAGCATGGAACTACTATTTGCAGCTTAATTAACAGATTTTTGGACGGAGTAATAAAAGGAGAAGAAAAAGGCATTGTTGTTCTTTCCGAAAATCCTATATTATTCATGGAAGGCGATTTCTATTTGGGAAAACCTCGATCGAAATTCAAGAAGAAAATAGTTCCTACGCAGGGGGTATTTTGTCCGAAGATTAAAGATTTCGTGGAGGCCTCTAAATGTGCAGTGATGCTCAAATAGAAGAAACAGTCGATCCAAAAGCTTATCAAACGATTCTTCTTCATAAAATGATGAAGTCTTTGGATAACATCAACAAACTTCTTTCATCGAAAGAAATGTTGGGCGTTCTAGTTCATCGCGAAGAAGTAGTAACCACTGATGTTACTGAGATAGACTTTTTAGATGTGGTTCCTTATCGGAGACTTTTTAGAGTTGACGTCTTCAACAAAGGAGAGTATGATGCGCAAGTTAGGGTGAATAAAGATGGAGATTGGATTCCAGTTGAGTCTAGAGCATATCAGCCACTAGTCTTCGATAAGGCGCATATTAGATATTTAGAATTGAAAAGTAAAAATGGAACTACTATAATTAAGCTTGTTGGTGTCTACTAGGCTTTGGGACTTTGGCACAGTGAGAAAGAAGAGAGGCTCCTTGAGCAGATCTTAGAAGA